>CANHEC010000043.1 GCA_947459455.1 Chitinophagaceae bacterium | reverse complement strand
GGCCCCGGCCAGGTAAAGCAAATTTTTGTACAAGAAGGCGATGTGGTACGCATAGGCCAACCCATCCTGAAGCTGGATGACCGCATTATTCTGCAACAGCAAGACCAACTGAAATCGCAGCTGGCCTTTGCGCAAGATCTGCTGCGCCGCCGCGAAGACCTGTGGAAACAAAACATAGGCTCTGAAGTAGAACTACTAAGTGCCCGAAACAATGTAACGCAGCTGGAAAAACAATTGGCCACGCTGAAAGAGCAATGGTCGATGACGAATGTGATGGCTGAAGTAAACGGCGTGGTAGACGATGTAATGGTAAAGGTGGGTGAGATATTCCAGGGCGGTCCTCAAATCCGCATTGTAAACACCTCCTCGCTGAAAGTGGTGACAGACGTGCCTGAAAACTACCTGGCCAAAGTAAACCGCGGCAGCAAAATCGAAGTGAACGTGCCGGATATCGCCAAGACTTACAATTCGAATATCAGCTTTATTGGCGCCAGCATCAACCCTGCCACCCGCGGCTTTAGCACCGAGGCTAAACTGCCTGCCGACAATGCCCTGAAGCCTAACCAAATAGCCCTGGTACGCATACTGGACTACGCCGCTCCTAATGCCGTGGTAGCACCCATTAATGTGGTACAAACCGACGAAAAAGGTAAGTACGTATTTGTGGTGAGCCAGGAAGGCAAACAGATGGTTGCCCGCAAAAAGCCAGTGGTTATTGGCCAGGTACAAGGCAACTCAGTAGAAATAAAGGCAGGCCTGGCCGCCGGTGACCAACTGATTACGGAAGGCTACCAGGGCCTGTACGATGGGCAGAAAGTATCGACCACCCTGTAAGCTTTATTGCTACACCCGCACCTATCTATTGCTGGCCCGCATAGCGCCGCCGGCATCACAACCTAAAAAATAAAACAGTGACTGCATTAGAAAAACTGAAAGCAGAACTGGCCAAGATAAAGGAGTTCAAGCCCACCACCTGGTCGGTCAAGAACAAGACCTCCATCTATCTGCTGATGCTGTTCATCACCATTTGGGGTGTCGTCCAGTTCATTACCCTGCCCAAAGAGCAGTTCCCCGACATTGTAGTACCACAGGTATACGTGCAAACCGTGTATGTGGGCAATAGCCCCCGCGACATGGAAAACCTGGTGACCCGCCCCATCGAAAAACAACTGAAGGGCCTGAGCGGCGTGAAGGTGAAAAAAATCACCAGCAACTCGCTGCAGGACTTTTCGGCCGTCATCGTGGAGTTTGATACCGATGTAAAAGTGGATGTGGCCGTACAAAAGGTGAAAGACGCGGTAGACAAAGCCAAAAAAGATTTACCTAACAACCTGACCCAGCTGCCCGTCGTACAGGAAATTTCATTTTCCGAGTTTCCGATTATGTATGTAAACGTGAGCGGCAACTACGACCTGGTAAAGCTGAAAGAATATGCCGATCGCCTGAAAGACCGCATCGAAGAACTGGGCGAAATAACCCGGGTAGACCTGGTGGGTGCACCCGAGCGGGAAATACAGGTAAACGTCGACAACTTTAAAATGCAAAGTGCCGGCGTCACATTTACCGACGTTGAAAATGCCATTGCCCGTGAGAATGCCGACATCAGCGGTGGCCTGCTGGAAGCCGGCAGCATGAAGCGCAACCTCCAGATCAAGGGCCAGTTCAAAAGCGCCTTCGACCTGTACAATGTGGTGGTGAAAAACAACCGTGGTGGCAGTATTTACCTCAAAGACCTGGCTGACATCCGCGATACCATCAAGGAAAAAGAAAGCTATGCCCGCCTGGGCACCAATATTGCCCCCGCCCAACCGGTGGTTACGCTCAACATCATCAAGCGCAGCGGCGAAAACCTGATCAACGCGGCAGATGGTGTGAAGAAGGTAGTGGAAGAACTGCAGCAAAAAGAGTTTCCCAAGGACCTGAATGTGGTAATTACCGGCGACCAGAGCAAAACCACCAAGGCCTCTTTCAATGAGCTGGTCAATACCATCGTACTGGGCTTCATTTTCGTACTGCTGGTACTCATGTTCTTCATGGGCGTTACCAATGCCTTCTTTGTAGCCCTGAGTGTGCCGCTGAGCATGTTCGTCGCCTTTGTGTTTTTGCCTGTGGGCGATCTTATTGTAGGCACTGGCATTACCCTCAATTTCATTGTCCTGTTTGCCCTGCTGTTTGGTCTCGGCATTATTGTAGATGATGCCATTGTGGTGATCGAAAACACGCACCGCATCTTTACCGAGGGCCGGGGGAGCATCAGTGCCGAAATGTCGGCCCGCTACGCTGCCGGCGAAGTGTTTATACCGGTACTCACCGGTACGCTTACCACCCTGGCACCCTTCTTCCCGCTGCTGTTTTGGCCAGGTCTTATCGGCAAATTCATGATTTACCTGCCGGCCATGCTCATTTTCACCCTCACAGCTTCGCTCATTGTGGCCTTCATCATGAACCCCGTATTTGCGGTTGATTTCATGAACCACGAAGAGAGCCACGAGGTAAAGCGCAAGTCGGCGGTATTTCGCAAGCCCATTTTGTGGGTCATGTTGGTTGCAGGCGTTGTACTGGATCTGATAGGCATGAGTAGCGGTGGCGGTCTTTGGTACTTCTTTGGCAACCTGCTGCTATTCTTTGCCATCCTCATGGTATTCAATACCTATGTGCTCGATGGCATGATCAAGGGATTCCAAAACAGCTTTTTGCCTGCGCTGATGCGCCAGTACGAAAAGCTGCTGCGCTGGTCGCTGGCTGGCCGGCGCCCTGTGTGGATCATTGTAGGTTTGTTTGGCTTATTGATTGGTTCGTTTGCCATATTTGGCAATGCAGTCAGCTCCGGCCGGGTACCCATCGTGTTCTTCCCCAGCGGCGATCCCAACTTTGTGTACGTGTACCTGAAGCTGCCTTCGGGCACCGATGTACGCTACACCGACAGCATAACCCAAACGCTGGAGAAGCGGGTGTACAAAGTGCTGGGCATGGAAAACGGGAAGCAAAACCCGCTGGTAGAAAGTGTGATCAGCAACGTGGCAGTGGGCGCCAGCGACCCCAACAGCGGCGACCGCAGCACCCGTGCCGAACTGGGTCGTATACAAGTAAGCTTTGTAGAGTTTGAAAAGCGTCACGGCGCCAGCACACAGCCCTATCTCGATTCGATCAGGGCAGCTATCAAAGGCATTCCGGGTGCAGAAATATCTGTGGCGCAGGAAAGCAACGGTCCGCCTACGCAACCCCCGGTGAATATCGAGATCAGCAGCGAAAACTTTGAAAGCCTGACCCGCACCGCCTTGGCGCTGCGCAATTACCTCGATACCAATCGGGTGGCAGGCATTGAAGAGCTGAAGATGGACGTAGACCTGCAGAACCCGGAAATCACCATTTCGGTCGACCGCCAGCGGGCCATGATAGAAGGTATCAGCACCGGACAGATTGGTATGGAGATCCGTACGGCATTGTTTGGCAAGGAAGTGAGCAAACTGAAGGACGACGAAGACGAATACAAGATACAGTTACGCAGCAGTGAGATACAGCGCAAAAACCTGAGCGACCTGCTGAATATGCGCATCACCTTCCGCGACTTCAACACCGGGCAGATCAAACAGGTCCCCATTTCGGCGGTAGCCAGCATCGATCTGACCAGCACCTATGGCAGTGTAAAGCGCAAAAACCTGAAGCGAGTGATCACCCTGTACAGCAATGTACTGACCAGCCAGGGCTACACCCCTACAGCTGTAAATGCCGAGCTGACCAAAGTGCTCGAAAACTTCCGCCAGAAACCCGATGATGTGACCATCGCCCAAACGGGCGAAGGCGAACAGCAGGAAGAAGCCGGCACCTTCCTCGCCAATGCCTTGCTGGTAGCACTGGCACTCATCTTGTTCATACTGGTATTGCAGTTCAATAGCATCAGCAAGCCCATCATTATTCTTACCGAAATTATCTTCTCCGTTATTGGTGTGCTGCTTGGCTTTGCCATGTCGGGCATGCAGGTATCGGTGGTCATGACTGGTATCGGTATTGTAGGCCTGGCGGGTATTGTGGTGAAAAACGGTATCCTCGTAATCGAGTTTGCCGATGAACTGCGTAGCCGTGGCATGCGTACCCGCGAAGCAGTGATACAGGCCGGCAAAACCCGTATCATTCCTGTGTTGCTTACAGCGGTGGCAGCCATCCTGGGCCTCATTCCGCTGGCAGTGGGCCTCAATATCGACTTCATTGCCATGTTCGAAGAGCTCAACCCGCACATCTTCTTTGGCGGCGACAACGCTGTCTTCTGGAAGCCGCTTAGCTGGACCATCATCTACGGTCTCATCTTCGCCTTCTTCATGACGCTGATAGTAGTGCCCGCCATGTACCTGATGGCCGAACGCCTGCGCCGCCCCATGCGCCGTGCTTTTGGCGGCAAATGGATCAGCTTCCTGGGCGTACCACCGCTCACTTTGCTGTTCATTCCGCTCAGCATCGTGGCATCGCTCATACATCGTCGCAAAGTAGCCTTGCGCCGTAAGCGCCTGAAAGGCGAAGCCGATGAAACCTGGATTGGCAGCTGGTTCTAAAGCTGGCAGCTGAATGATTTCTGATAAAAAAAGATGGTCGATACCCGACCATCTTTTTTTATATGCCATAACGTAAGGGGCTATATACATTTTTTCCACTTTTACCTGTGCATGCCGTGGCCTATGGCATTCACAGTTAAATTCACGTATCTAAATTTTTTACAGATGGCCACCTCTAAAAAATCAGCCCCCAAAAAGAAAGCCGCTGCTCCTAAAAAGGCAGCGAAAAAAGCTGCCCCTAAGAAGGCTGCCAAGAAAGTAGCCAAGAAGGCTGCTCCCAAAAAAGCCGCCAAAAAAGCGGTAAAGAAAGCGGCTCCTAAAAAAGCTGCTGCGCCCAAAAAGGCAGCGAAGAAAGTAGCTAAGAAAGCGGCGCCAAAGAAAGCCGCTGCTAAAAAAGCAGCGCCCAAAAAAGCGGCTGCCAAAAAAGCGGCACCGAAAAAGGCGGCTGCTCCTAAAAAGGCAGCACCGAAAAAAGCGGCTGCCAAGAAGGCTGCGCCGAAAAAGAAGGCTGCTAAAAAAGTAGCTGCGCCGGCCCCTGCACCGGCACCCGCTCCTGCTCCTGCCCCTGTAGAGGCACCAGCAGCGCCCGAAGCACCTGCTGCTTCTTAATGGCGAATGACCAGTTTTGCAAAAGCCTGTTCTCCGGAGAGCAGGCTTTTGTTTTTGCTACCACCCGGCCCGCACAGGCACCGCTAAGCAAGGCCCCGCCGCGTTGCTACTTTTTTCATTTTGTTGGGCCCGGCCGGTTGCAACTTTGCAGCAAAACCTTTCAATCATGCCCGTAGCACACGAAATAGACTACCGCATTTATGGCGAAGAAATGCAGTATGTAGACGTAGAACTGGACCCCGGCGAAACCGCCATTGCCGAAGCCGGCGCCTTTATGATGATGGACGACGGCATTCAGATGCAAACCATTTTTGGCGATGGTAGCCGCAGCGGTGGTGGCGGCCTGCTCGATAAACTATTCAGTGCCGGCAAGCGACTGCTGACTGGCGAAAGCCTCTTCATGACGGCCTTTACCAACGTAGGCCAGGGCAAAAAGCGGGTTGCTTTTGCATCGCCCTATCCGGGCAAGATCATTCCACTTGATTTGAGTGAGTTGGGCCACTACGTGGTATGCCAGAAAGATGCCTTTTTGTGCGCCGCCCGTGGCGTCAGCGTTGGCATCGAATTTCAGCGCAAGCTGGGCAGCGGCCTGTTTGGTGGCGAGGGCTTCATCATGCAAAAACTCGAAGGCGATGGCATGGCCTTTGTGCATGCCGGCGGCCACGTTTTTGAGCGTACCCTGCAGCCCGGCGAGTTGCTGCGCATCGATACCGGCTGCATTGTAGCCTACACCCATACCGTCGATTTCGATATCCAGTTTGTGGGCGGCATTCGCAACAGCATTTTTGGTGGCGAAGGGTTGTTTTTCGCCACCCTTCGCGGCCCCGGCAAAGTATGGATTCAAACCCTGCCGGTAAGCCGCCTGGCCAGCCGCATACTGGCCTACGGCACCTACCAACGCAAAGAAGAAGGCAGCATCCTGGGCGGCCTGGGCAACCTGCTGGATGGCGACGGCCGATAAAACCTGGCCGATTGGGATTCAGATGAAAATTTGCATTTGAATGAGCCGGCTGCTGAAACAAAGGCGCCGCTGCATATGCAGCGGCGCCTTTCATTTCTGGTCTATTCAAAACGGCACTCGGCCGACCACACCAATTCGTTTCTCCTGCTCTCTCGAGTTTCAAATAAAGATTTCAAAACTCAAATCTTCATTTTTCAATCATGTCTTCCGGCAGCAGGTAAGCTTGCAGGGTGGCCAGCTTTATTGGCCGCTGCTCGCTGGCCGTCAGCTCCAGCACCAACCGGCTGGCGGTGGTTGTTTCAAAGCTTACGATGCGCTTTTGCCCGATGGTAGTGCCCGCTACTGTGCGTAATAGTTGGCCCTTGCTGTCGTACAGCTTAATGGTGAAGCCGGCTACCGACTGCCCTTTACGCAGGTCTTCGGCCAGCACCACGCAGTTCAGGCGTGTGGGCGATTCAAACTCCAGCGCTGCACTGCTCAGGTTTGGCAAAATCAATGACACGGCCGTCGCCAGGTCCTTATCCAGCAGTGTTGGTGCCGGCTTTTTTACGTTATGCTGCAGCACCGTGGCTTTCGCCTTCAGCTGCTTATTGGGCGCCAGCAGCTGGCGCAGCTGTGCAAAGCGCACCAGTGCGGCCGAATCGTTTTCGTGAATCAGCCCCCGCGTATCGGGCGGCACGTTCAGCAGCAGGTTAGCGCCGCGGCCCACACTCTTCAGGTACAGCTGAAACAGGGTTTCGCCACTCTTTACTTTGGCATCTTCTTCGGCGTGGTAAAACCAACCCGGCCGTATGCTCACATCGCACTCAGCCGGTATCCAGTGGCGGCCATAGCGGTTGCCGCTATTGAGTGTATCAACGGGCGGGCCGCCTTCGCCCCGCTTAAAACCGGCCGTGTCCAGCGTGTTCCAGTTGGTAGTACCAGCTATGCCGCTTTCATTGCCCACCCAGCGGGTGTCGGGCCCAATGTCGCTGAAGATGACCGTTTGCGGTGACAGCTTCCGCACCAGCTTCTCAAACCTTGGAAAATCGTACACCTGCTTCTTGCCGTTCGGTCCTTCGCCATTGGCGCCATCCCACCACAGTTCCCAAATAGGGCCATATCGCTGAAAAATTTCCTGCAGGGTGTTCGCATACACATCGTTGTAGGCCGGGGTGCCATAGCTGGGGTGGTTGCGATCCCAAGGGCTCAGGTACACACCAAACTTCAGGCCCCATTTGCGGCAGCTGGCCGATAGCTCTTTCAGCACATCGCCCTGGCCATTGCGCCATTTGCTTTCGCGTACGGTATGGGTGCTGTACGCACTCGGCCACAGGCAAAAACCATCGTGGTGCTTGGCCGTGATGATGATGCCCCGGGCACCAGCGGCCTTGGCTACGCGGCACCATTGGTCGGTATCCAGCGCAGAGGGGTTGAATACTTCCGTCTTCTCATCGCCGTGGCCCCACTCCTTGCCGGTAAAGGTGTTGGGACCAAAATGCATGAACAGGTAAAACTCCTGTTGGTGCCAGGCTTGTTGGGCCGGTGTAGGTACCGGTTGGCCTTGTGCCCAGGTTGCCAGCAATAGCAGGCAGCCGCTCAATAGTCTGAATAGCTTCATAAGGTTTACTTGGCTGGTAGGTAGCGGCATGCTGGCCGCTTGTCAGCGCTTAAAAATAGGCCAAACACAGGTTGGCAGTTGCATCGCAGCTGCCCCGCCTTTTTCAAAAAATTTGGCCACTTCGAACTTCATCGTACTTTTACGATGAATTAGCGATACACAGGTCGCTTTTATTTTTCCCCTAATCATCGTACAAATACGATTATGGCCATTGCAAAAACGGAGGCTTTCTCCAAAAAAGAACAAGACCTGGCGGCCTTTGCCAAGGCACTGGCCCACCCCGCCCGGGTGGCCATTTTGAAGGTATTGGCCGGCAAAGACGAATGTGTATGCGGCCAGATAGTGGAGGTACTGCCACTGGCGCAAAGCACCGTGAGCCAGCACCTCACCGCCCTCAAAGCTGCCGGACTCATCAATGGCACCATTGATGGCCCCCGCAGCTGCTATTGCATCAACTGGAAGGCCTTTGAAAAATTCAAGCACGAATTCAATAGTCTTTTCGACAACCTGCAGGTGAAAGACCAACAGCGCTGCTGCTGACGAGCAGCTTGTATGCGCTATTTGATCACTCCTTTTAAAAAAACAACTACCATGAGCACTACTCACGACGAACTGAAGGCACTGGTAAAAGAAAAATACAGCCAGATAGCCGAGCAGGACAAAGCTTACAATGCCGCCAGCTGCTGCGGTGCCACCAGTTGCTGTGGTGGCGATGAAGTATACAACATCATGGCCGACGACTACACCCAACTGGATGGCTACCACGCCGATGCCGATCTGGGCCTGGGCTGTGGCATTCCCACGGCATTTGCCCGGCTGCAGCCTGGCTACACTGTAGTAGACCTGGGTAGTGGTGCCGGCAACGATGCCTTTGTAGCCCGCCGCCATGTAGGCGCCGAAGGCAAGGTGATAGGTGTGGATTTTAGCGAAGCCATGGTAGCAAAAGCCCGTCAAAACGCCGATAAACTAGGCTACAACAATGTAGAGTTTCGGCTGGGCGATATAGAACAGCTACCGCTGAGTGCCGGCCGTGCCGATGTGGTGCTGAGCAACTGCGTACTGAACCTGGTGCCCAACAAACCAGCCGTGTTTGCCGAAATCTTTCGGGTACTAAAGCCGGGCGGGCATTTCAGCATCAGCGACATCGTGCTGGAAGGCGAACTGCCCGGCCGATGGAAAGAAGTAGCCGAACTGTATGCTGGCTGCGTGAGTGGTGCCATCCAAAAAAGTGACTACCTGCAAGCTATTACGCAGGCCGGCTTCAGCCAGCTGACCCTGCAAAAAGAAAAAGCCATTGTAATACCCGACGAGCTGCTGCAAAACTACCTGAGCGAAGCCGAAATAGCACAATACAAAGCCAGCAATACCCGCATCCTCAGCATTACGGTGTATGCCGAAAAACCAGCTACCGCCTGCCAGCCGGGCAGCGGCTGTTGCTAATCTCTTTTCAGTTTTCCAAAGCTATCTATGAAGCGTCTCTCCTTTCTCGACCGCTACCTGACTGCCTGGATTTTTGCCGCCATGGCGCTGGGCGTGGCGCTTGGTCATTTCTTTCCCGGTGTCGAAGCGTTCATTCAGCAATTTCAGCGGGGCAGTACCAACCTGCCCATCGCTATTGGCCTGGTACTGATGATGTATCCCCCACTGGCCAAAGTGAAATATGAAGAACTGCCACAGGTTTTCAGACACAAGCGCATACTGGGCCTGAGCCTGCTGCAAAACTGGGTGGTGGGGCCGCTGCTGATGTTTGCCCTGGCCGTCTTGTTTTTGCGAGATGAACCAGCCTATATGACCGGCCTCATCCTCATCGGCATAGCCCGCTGCATAGCCATGGTGATTGTGTGGAACGACCTGTCAGGTGGCGACCGACTGTATGCCGCCGGGTTGGTGGCATTCAACTCCATCTTCCAGGTGCTATTCT
>CANHEC010000042.1 GCA_947459455.1 Chitinophagaceae bacterium | reverse complement strand
CCCGCAGCGAGTTTCACCTGCTGCCCAACAGCCATTTTCGCGACCCCTTCGACTACAGCTACACCGGGCTGGGCCTGTACCAGGAAGACGATGCCATTTTGGTGTCGGATGTCATCGCCGGATCGCCGGCCGACCAGGCCGGCCTGAAAGTGGGCGACCGTGTTGTGGCCATCGACAACAACATCAGCAACAGTATGCAGGCCTACCGCACTGCCCTGCAGCAGGCTGGCCGAAAACTGAAGCTGATAGTAGGACGTGGCGATAAGGTTTTCGAAACGCAACTCATCATTCGGTCGGTGCGAAACAGACGAGCCAGCTAGCCGCCCGATGAGTTAATCAATAATTATTTGCCCGGACCCGTACCGACGGCCCTGCGCCTGTACTTTTGCTTCCCAATTCAAGCCTATGCGGAAGATTTTTACCCTGATGCTGGTGCTGCTGACTGGTCTGGTTGCTTCGGCACAAACCATCAGCATCGGCAGCCTGAACACCAACTTTACCCAAGATTTCAACAGCCTGGCCAACACTGGCACCAGCAACCTGCTACCTACAGGTTGGCGACTACTGGAGGTAGGTACCGGTCCGCAATTTGACCAGCTGTACCTGGCCGACGATGGCACAGCCAACAGTGGCAATACATACAGCTACGGCAGTACCGGCAGCACTGAAAGGGCCTTCGGCGCTATTCTGTCCGGCTCCATTACACCCACCTTGGGGGCCGCTTTTGTAAACAACACCGGCGCCAACATTACCAGCCTTAGCATATCGTACGCTGGCGAAATGTGGCGGGCAGGCGTAGCAAGCCGCGGCGCTGCCGACCGGCTCGATTTTCAATACAGCACCGATGCCACCGAGCTGAATAATGGTACCTGGATTAATGTAGACGCACTGGACTTTAGCAGCCCTACCATTAGTACTACAGCAGGGCCTAAAGATGGCAACAGTACCGGCTTCCGCAGCACTGTTTCAGCTACCATCACGGGGCTCAACATTGCAAATGGCGCGGTGTTTTTCATCCGGTGGAATGATTTCAACATCACCGGCGCCGACGACGGCCTCTCCATCGATGATTTCAGCATCAGCGCAGGGGGCGCAGCAGCCCCCGCCTGTACAGTACCAGGCGGCACTGCCAGCAATTTGGGCCTGACGCCCGGTAGCACCAGCATATTGGGCGCTTTTACCGCTGCACCTGCTACCAACGGCTACCTCGTATGCTACAGTACCAACAGTACGCTTGGCTTTGCACCGGCAGATGGCACCAGCTACACCGTAGGCCAAACCGTTGGCAATGGCACAGTGGGTGCCGTAGGACAGACCACCAGCTTCAGCATTTCATCGCTGGCCAATGCTACCACCTACTATGTATTCGTATTCAGCCTCAATGGCTTTGGCTGCACAGGTGGGCCGCTGTACCTGCCCACCCCGCTGGCCGGTAGCACCACTACCACCAGTGGCAGCGGCAGTGGCATTCCACCAGGCTTTTATGACATTGCTAATGGCAAAGTATGCGCCGACCTGAAGACCGCCCTCAAGACCAGAACCGGTACGGATGTAAACAACCAGCCGGTCAGCAGCCGCACCTATGGCGATCTCTGGGGCCAATACCTCATCAGCGATGTGAAGCCCCGCGAAGTAGGGAGTGGATCGGCCAATGTGATTTGGGACATTTATAGCGACAACCCGTCCGGGCCCGACCCCTACAATTTTACACCCGGCCCCACCGGTAGCGGTGGCCAGCAAGATGGTGGCGGTGCAGCCAATACAGAAGGCATTTTGTACAACCGAGAACACACCGTGCCCGTCAGCTGGTTCAGCGGCAATACCGGTACGCCCGGCCCCGCCACCGACTACTACCACATTTTCCCGACCGATAAATGGGTAAACGCCCTTCGCGATAGCTACATCTATGGCGAGGTGAGCAACCCCGTCACCACCACGCTCAATGGCAGCAAGCTGGGCCCCAACTCCTTTGCCGGCCTTACCGGCACTGCCTTCGAGCCCATCAACGAATACAAAGGCGATGTAGCCCGGGCCTTCCTCTATTTCGTGACCCGCTACGAAGACCAGATGTCAACCTTCAGCGGCGGCACCTTTGGCACCCAGGCCTTCGAGCAAAACAGCTTTCCGAGTGTAGACCTGAACTACCTGCGCCTGATGCTGAAATGGCACAACCAGGACCCCGTGAGCCAAAAAGAACGCGACCGCAACGAAGCAGGCTTTTTGTACCAGGGCAACCGCAACCCGTTTGTAGACCGGCCCGAGTTTGCCGACCAGATTTGGAATGCCGCCTGCGCCGGCCTCAGTGCCCTGCCGGTGAACCTGCAGTGGTTCAAAGGCGCCCTCAAGGGCAGCGAAGTGGTGCTGACCTGGCAAGCCGCCAGCGAAGCCAACTTTAGCCGCTACGAAGTAGAGCGCAGTGTAAACGGTACCGACTTTGTACGCATTGGCACCGTAGCGCCCCAGGCCCTGCGCCAATACAGCTTTGCCGACAATTTGCAGCAGCTGGGCAGCCGCCGCCTGTACTACCGCCTGCGCATGGTAGACCTCGATGGCAGCAGCCGCTACTCAGCCGTTTTCAGCCTGCACACGCCGGCCAACCTGCGCTTTCAGCTGTACCCCAACCCCGCCAGCAGCCGCCTCACCGTCGAGCTGGGCAGCCAGTCCTTCAGCGGCACCCTGCTCATTACCGACCTCAGTGGCCGCCAGCTGTACAGCCAGCGCCTCACCCAGCAGCGTGGCCAGGTACAGGTGCCCGTGAGCAGCCTGGCAGCCGGCCGCTACCTGCTGCGCCTGCAGGCCGATGATGCCGGCACCCTCAGCAGCCAGCCCTTTAGCGTGGTGCGCTGATGCATCATTTTTTACCGCATTTGCCAAAAGGCCGGTACCCCGCAGGTGCCGGCCTTTTTTTGGAATGATGTAGGGGCCCATGGGCTGCTGTGCAGCACCCGGCAGCAGTACGGGCTGCTTCGAGCTCCGCTATCGCTTCGGTATGCCGCCACGGCGGCACACTTCCCCTGCGCATCCCGGGGCCTTGCCACCCCCGTACATCTCCCGGCTCACCCGCATCATCTATTGGCCACTTCCACCGACATTTGCTGCCCATGATTCGCTACGAAAAATTTACACTGGCCAATGGCCTCCGCGTCATCGTACACCCCGATTTCAGCACGCCCATGGCGGTGGTAAATGTGATGTATGATGTAGGTGCCCGCGACGAAGACCCGCACCGCACCGGCTTTGCGCATTTGTTTGAGCACCTCATGTTTGGCGGCAGCCTGCACATACCCGAGTACGACGAGCCGCTGCAAATGGCCGGTGGCGAAAACAACGCTTACACCACCAACGATCTCACCAACTATTACATTCAGCTGCCGGCCGATAACCTCGAGACCGCCTTTTGGCTGGAAAGCGACCGCATGCTCAGCCTGGCCTTTAGCCCCGAAAGCCTGGACGTGCAGCGCAAAGTGGTGTGCGAAGAGTTTAAAGAACACTACATCAACAAGCCCTACGGCGATGTGTGGCACCGCCTGCGCAGCCTCAGCTATACCACCCACCCCTACCAGTGGATGACCATTGGCAAAGAACTGCGCCACATAGAAGAAGCGCAGCTGGCCGATGTAAAGGCATTCTTTTTTAAGCACTACACGCCCTGCAATGCCATACTGGTAGTGGCCGGCCCGGTGAAAACTGAAGAGGTACGCCGCCTGGCCGAAAAATGGTTTGGCGATATACCGGCCGGAACCCGCTACCAGCGCCAGCTGCCCGCCGAGCCGGCACAAACCAGCGCCCGCCGCCTGGAGCTGAGCGCCGCAGTGCCGCTGGATGCCTTTTACAAAACATGGCACATGGGTGGCCGCCAATCGGACAGCTATCATGCTGCCGACCTCATTACCGAAATCATGGGCAGCGGTGCCAGCAGCCGCCTTTACCAGCGCCTGGTAAAAGAGCAGCGCCTGTTTAGCAATATTGAATGCTACCACTTTGGCACCATCGACCCCGGCCTGCTGACCATAGAAGGCAAACTGGTAAAGGGCGTAACGCTGGAGGCCGCCGAAGCAGCTGTGCAAGCCGAAATAGACCAGCTGCTGCAACATGGCGTGACCGACAAGGAACTGCAAAAAGCCCAACACCGCACCGAAAGCGTCATCAGCTTTGAAGACATGAGCCTGATGAACCGGGCCAACAACCTGGCTTTTTATGAGCTGCTGGGCGATGCCGAAGAAATGAATACCGAGCTGGAGAAGTACCGGCAGGTAAGCCCCGGCCAACTGCTTGAAACAGCCCAGGCATTGCTGACCGAAGCCAACAGCAACACGCTGTACTACCGGGCGGCTGGCTAGCCACCCGTCGGGCAGCTTCTTAAAACTTTCTAAAATCTCCGAAAAACTTCGTAGAAGAAAATCTTGCCCTATATTTGATCTACGAAAACTTTCTTAGATATGAATAAAGCAACGATGCTGCTGCTGGCCGGCAGCCTGGTAGGTGCCAGCACCCTGGCCCAACAAAAACCCGCCGAAAAAAGGGAAGAGGTGACCGTGACCATTACGGATACCAAGGGAGAGAAAGGCGACAAAGGGGAAAAAGGCGAGAAAGGCAGTAAGAACGAGGAACGCACCGTGATTGTGATTGACAACGGCAAGGTGACTATCAATGGCAAGCCAGCCGAAGAATACAAAAAGACACTGCGGGTTATGATTGATGGCCGAGGTGGTACCATCATTGATACGGATAGAAGTAGTACAAGAACCTCGGTATCCCTAGAGAAAGCCCGGCCGCGAATGGAGGTAGTATCGGGCGGCAGCCCCCGGGCCTACCTGGGCGTGAGCACCGAAAATGATTCAAAAGGTGCCCGCATCACCGAGGTGATTGAAGGCACCGCCGCCGAAAAGGCCGGACTGAAAGAAGGCGACATCATTACCAGCGTAGGCGGCAAAAACGTATCCGGCCCCGAAAGCCTGGCCGAAGTGGTGCGCAGCTTCAAACCCGATGAAACGGTGGACATTGCTTTTGTACGCGAAGGCAAAGACAAAAAGCTGAAAGCCACCCTCGGCAAAACAGAGGTGGGCAGCACCTGGTCGTGGAGCGAAGACTTCATGGACGATTTTGGTGAGAACTTCAAAATCGATGGCGACTTCCGCTTTGATGGTGCCATGCCCCCCGGCGCTTTCAATTTCGATCAGTTTCGTGGATTTGGTATGATGGGCGACCGTCCCAAATTTGGCATGAACGTAGAAGACAACGCCGATGGCGATGGTGCCAAAGTAAGCAGCGTAGAAGAGGGCAGCAATGCGGCGAAAGCCGGCTTGCAAAAAGACGATATCATCACCGAAATAGAAGGCAAGCCTATCAGGAACATTGATGAGCTGCGCCTGCAGCTGGCCCAGCTTCGCAAAAAATCGGTGCTGCAGGTAAAAGTGGACCGCAGCGGCAAAACCGAAAACCTGACCCTGCGGGTGCCGAAAAAGATCAAGACCGCGGAGCTGTAGAGTTCAGAGAGAGTTTTTCGCACTGAGTGCACAGAGCACTCGGAGGGAATTGTGGATTGCTGATTTCAGATTTGGAGCTGCGGTTTTCTCGCAGAGGCGCAGTGGAAAAGAGATTTGAAATTGGCCGCTTGCATCTGTGGTAAGCTGTGCCATCTGTGGGAGCTGTTTTCTCGCAGAGGCGCAGTGGAAAAGAGATTTGAAATTGGCTGGCTTTCATCTGTGATAATCTGTGCCATCTGTGGCAGTGTTTCTCGCACTGAGGACACAGAGCACACGGAGGAATTGTTGATTTCGGAGGGATGATCTCGGATTTCATCTGTGGTAATCTGCGCCATCTGTGGCGGTATTTCTCGCACTCAGGACACACAGCACACGGAGGAATGGCTGATGCCGCAGGGAGGATGACCGATTTGACCTTTCACATTTGACCTTTCACATGCACATCACTTCAGCCTTCAGCCTTCTGCTTTGAGCCTTCAGCCTTCCGCTTTCAGCCCTCCGCTCTCAGCCTTGCCCTCGTCCTTTTGGCCTTTAGCCTTCTGCTTTGAGCCTTCCGCCTTCCGCTCTCAGCCTTGACCTTGTCCTTTTGGCCTTGAGCCTTCAGCTTTCAGCCTTCCGCCTCCAAAAACTCGTTTTCTCAATAGTGTTGAAATGTCCGCCTGGTGCCTCTGCACCGGGCTTTTTCATGCCACGCAGTAGCATGGCTTACATTTGCGCCATGTCTGCCGCCTACGAAGTAGTGGTGGGCCTCGAGGTCCACATTCAACTGCTCACCCACTCCAAACTGTTTTGTGCCGATGCCACCGGCTTTGGTGCAGCACCCAATACGCAGGTGTCACCCATTAGCCTGGCCCATCCCGGCACCCTGCCCATGCTCAATGCACAAGCGGTGGAGCTGGCCATTCGGCTGGGACTGGCCCTGCATTGCCGCATTGCACCGCACAGCCATTTCGATCGCAAGCACTACTTCTACCCCGACCTGCCCAAGGGCTACCAAACCAGCCAGCTTACCCAGCCTATTTTGGAGGGTGGCTTTGTGCACACGCCGCTGGGTAGCGTACCCATTCACCATATTCACCTCGAAGAGGATGCCGGCAAAAGCATCCACGATGCCGACCCCGATTATAGCTGCATCGACCTGAACCGGGCCGGCATGCCCCTGCTGGAGCTGGTCACCGATCCGGCCATTCGCAGCAGCGACGAAGCCTTTGCTTTTTTGACCGAGCTGCGCCGCCTGGTACGCTGGCTGCAGGTGTGCGATGGCAATATGGAAGAAGGCAGCCTGCGCTGCGATGCCAATATTTCCATACGGCCTACCGGTACCAGTACGCTGGGCACCAAGGTGGAAGTGAAGAACCTGAACAGCATTCGCAATGTGAAGCGGGCCATAGATGCCGAAGTGGCCCGGCAAATAGCCCTGGTAAGCAGCGGCGGCCGCGTAGTGCAGGAAACCCGCGGCTACGATGCCGCCAGCAATACCACCCTGCCGCAGCGTGAAAAAGAAGAAGCCAACGACTACCGCTATTTCCCCTGCCCCGATCTGCCCCCGTTTACCAGTGCGCCGGCCCAAATAGCCGCCATTGCCGCCAGCATGCCCGCCCTGCCGCAGGCCTTGCAGCAAAAGTTTACCACCGCGTACCAGCTACCCCTGCAAGATGCGCAGGTGCTGACTGAAGAACGCAGCCTGGCCCACTACTTTGAGGCACTGCTGGCAGCCGGCGCCGCCCCCAAGCCATCCGCCAACTGGCTGATAGGCCCGGTCAAAAACTGGATGAACGAAACCCAACAGGACATCGAAGCCTTTCCCCTACCGGCCCGGCGCCTGGCAGCCGTGATAGCGCTGGTGCAGGAGGGCACCGTCAACTTTAGCATGGCAGCCACCCGCCTGCTGCCGGCCCTGCTGGCACAGCCGGCTGAGGACCCCGCCGCACTGGCCGCCCAACTGGGCATTGTGCAGCAGCGCAATACCGCCGACCTGGATACCTGGGTGAATGAAGTGCTGCAGGCCATGCCTGATAAAGTGAAAGAATACCAGAAAGGAAAAAAAGGCCTCATCGGCCTGTTTGTGGGCGAAGTAAAGAAGCGGTCGAAAGGCCAGGCCGACCCACAAGCCGTGACCAAACTACTCGAAGAAAAGCTGAACGCTTAGCCCCCGCCGCTCTCTATGATACGTCCATTGCCCCCCATCCACCTCGCCACCCTGCTGCTGTGCAGCCTGCTGCTGGCCTGTGGCACCCCCGATACCGCTACCCTGCAGGTAAACGGCATCATGAAAAATGCCGCCGGCAAAAAGATCATGCTGGCCGAACTGCCCTATGCCTCCAGTGCCCGCCTCGTGGTCGATTCGGCTACGCTCGATAGCAGCGGCCGCTTTCAGCTGCAGTCGGTACAAAGCCAGGAAAGCGTGTACCAGCTGTTTGTAGTGGGCGGGCCCGGCCTGCTGTTCATCAATGATGTGGCGCAGATCAACATCGAAGCCGATGCCGCCGATATTGCCCGCTTCCGCATCAGCGGCTCGCCGGCCAGCCGCAGCATGCAGGCGCTGTATACCGCCTTTGTACCCAGCTTCAACCAATGGCAGCAGGCCCGCCACGCCGCCGATACCAAAGCCGGCACCGGCCCGCAGGCCGATAGCCTGTACAGTGCCCGCCTGCAGCAGCGAGATGCCGCCGCCCGCCAGCTCAGCCAGCTGTTCAGCACCTACCTCGCCAAAGAAAAAAATGCCACCGCCCAATATTTCGCCCTCGGGCTGGCCCGCGAATTTCTCGACGCCCAGGCCTGGGCCCAGGCCCTGGATACCGCCCTCAGCCAATGGCCCAACCACCCCGGCCTGCGCCTGATGCAGGTAAAAACCGTGAGCACCCAGGTACAAGGCACCCACCTGCTCAATAAGCCCGTGCCCGAGCTGGTGCTACCCGATAGCAGCGGCCGCCCCATTGCCGTCAGCTCCTTCCGTGGCCGCTGGCTGTTTATCGATTGCTGGGCCAGCTGGTGCGCCCCCTGCCGGGCACAAAACCCGCAGATACTGGCCGCCTACCGCCGCTACAACCGGCGCAATCTCAGCATCCTCGGCGTGTCGCTCGATAAAGACAAAGCCGCCTGGCAACAAGCCATCGTGGCCGATACCCTGCCCTGGCAGCACGTCAGCGATCTGAAGTATTGGGACAGCAAAGCCGTGAACAGCTTCGGCATCACGGCACTGCCGTTCAATCTGCTGGTAGACCCCACCGGGACCGTGCGGGCCGTGAATGTGCCCGACAGCGCCCTCGATGCCACCCTGGCCAAATACCTGCAGTAGAATTTTTTTAGGGGCTCTCAGCAGCTGTGCATAGCCGGGCAGCAGTACCGGCTGTACGCTTGTAGTGCCCGCCAACGCACAGGGCCCACGCAAGGGCAGCTACGCCGCTGCCATCCGGCAGCCCATGGGCAGCAGTGCAGGGCTGGGCTGAAAACACACAACATCTTGGCCATTACCACATCCGCTAAACTAACATGCTATTGGAGCTCCACAACGTGAAAACCTGCCTTTGCCACCGGTCTAACGCCAGTATGCACTTATTGCAAATCATAAGTCACCCGGCAACCAACCCCCAAAACAGCTCGGTTGTATTTGCGAAAGTTTTATGAGTTGCGCAATTTTTTATAGCGAACAAACAATCAATGAATTATGAAAAATTGCGAAAGTTTAAAAGGCTGAGAACTTTCGCCTATTTTAGAGTTGGCTGTAATTGTATATGGACACCAAAATAACAAGCAAGATTGACCTTAAACAGGCTGGAATTTTAGTAGCTTTCGCTGTTCTATTTTTTGGAGCTGTGAGTGTGATACTCTTTCAAGATGGTTTAGATGACTTGAATAATGGAAAAGCATTTTTCAAGTCAACAATACCTGTGTCTATATTTCTCTTCTCTTTTTCCCTTTACAGTATTTACTATTTCACATTGACTTATCCGAAAATTATCCTAACCAATGACGGCATAACGTTTGCAACCATTTACAAAACTAATTTTTTCGATTGGCAGCAAATCAAAGAGATAAATCTGACAGGGAAAGAACCCATGAGGTTTTTATTTGTATCAAGGCCAATGGAGGCAATTTGCATAAACCTCAAAGATGGTAGTAAGAAAATAATCTGGGCAGACAATTACAGGAATACTGCACACCTAAGAATTGCATTAAATACGGCGAAAAAACAATTAAACTTAAGACAGCCAGTTAGTATTGAACAAAGTGAAAGCAGGAATGTGGCAAATAAAACTGTAGCATCTTTTCTT
>CANHEC010000041.1 GCA_947459455.1 Chitinophagaceae bacterium | reverse complement strand
GCCTTGTTTTTTGGCATCCTCAATATTGCCGTGGGTATTTACCTCCTCTTCCGCTTTCAGCAGGATATACGGCGCTGGCAGTGGCTGCTCAGTACCGGCATCATCTGCTTGCT
Source organism: Chitinophagaceae bacterium (assembly GCA_947459455.1). Lineage (GTDB taxonomy): Bacteria > Bacteroidota > Bacteroidia > Chitinophagales > Chitinophagaceae > Phnomibacter. Next base: position 9,719 of record CANHEC010000041.1, on the reverse strand, counting down.
GGCCGAGGTATTGGCCTTTGCCATGGCCGACCAGATTATGCAATACACCGAAAACCTGGCCTACAACGAACGCATTGTGTACAGCAAATCATCACCCTACCAGCGCATTGTGCTCACCCGCCATCGGGGGCATGTAAAGCTGTACCTCAACGGCAACCTGCAGTTTAATGCGGCCGATGAATACCGCTACCACGAAGCACTGGTACACCCCGCTATGCTGGCAGCCGGTCAGCCACGGCAGGTGCTGGTGCTGGGCGGCGGCGATGGGCTGGCCGTACGCGAAGTGCTCAAGTATCCATCGGTACAGCACATCACGCTGGTTGATCTCGACCCGCAGATGACCCGCCTGTTTCGGGAGCTGCCCATGCTGCAAGCGCTGAACGACAGCAGCCTGCTGCACAGCAAACTCAGCGTTGTAAATGCCGATGCTTTTCAGTGGCTGCGACGCAACACGCAGGCCTTCGATTGTATCATCATCGATTTTCCTGACCCGTCTAACTACTCTATTGGTAAACTATACAGCCAGGTATTTTACAAACTGCTGCAGCGCAGCCTGGCCCCGGATGGCGTGGCGGTGGTGCAGAGTACCTCGCCCTTTGTAGCACCCAATAGTTTTTGGTGTGTTGATACCACGCTGAAATCCGCTGGCTTCCAAACCCTGCCCTACCACAACTATGTGCCATCGTTTGGCGAGTGGGGCTACATCATGGCCACAGCCGCTGGCCGCCCATGGCCGCAGCAGTTTCAGCCACCGGTGGCCACCCGCTATTTTACCCACCAGGTATTTCAGCAAATGCGATTGTTTCCGCCCGATATGCTGGCCAGCCAGCCCTTGCAAATCAACAGGCTAAATAACCAGGCGCTGGTGCAGTATTTCGAAAAAGAGTGGAGCCGCTACACCGACTGATGCGCCGCCGACAGTTTATACAACAAAGCCTGGCCGCCACCGCTGCCAGCTGGTGGCTGAGCAGCTGCCAGGCGCCAGCCGCCATACCCGGCCGCATAGTGGGGGCCAATAGTCAGTTGGGCCACCTGTTGCGCCAGCCGCCCAACCTGCCGGTGGGCCGTACCCTTCGCACCCAGGTGCTCATTGTAGGTGGCGGCGTCAGCGGGCTTAGCACCGCTTATCATCTATCGCAAAAAGGCTACCAGCAGTACACACTGGCAGAACTGGAAACACAAACCGGCGGCAATGCCCGCGGCGGCAGCAATGCCATCAGCCCCTACCCGTGGGGTGCCCACTACGTACCGGTGGCTAATAATAACTGCGAGGCCTACCTGCAATTTTTGCAAAGCGCCGGCGTGGTGACCGGCTACCAACAGGGCCAACCCGTGTACAACGAAACCATGCTTTGCCACGACCCCGAAGAGCGACTGTACATCAACGGGCGCTGGCAGGAAGGGCTGGTGCCGCAGTGGGGCGTATCGGCCGAAGGACAGCAGCAAATCAGCCGCTTTTTGCAACACATGGAGCAACTGCGGCAAGCCACCGGCACCGATGGCCGGCAGGCATTTGCCATCCCCGTCGCCGAATCGAGCACCGACGAACAATACCGGGCACTGGACCAACTGACCATGCAGGCGTGGATGCAGCAGCAAGGCTACCATCACCCCGACCTGCTGACCTATGTGAACTACTGCACCCGCGACGATTTTGGCACGGCTGTGCAGCACATCAGTGCGTGGGCGGGCATCCACTACTTTGCCGGGCGCAAAGGGCAGGCGGCCAATGCCGATGCCCAGGATGTACTCACCTGGCCGCAGGGCAACCAATACCTGACCGATGCGCTGCGTAGCCAATGCGGCGGCACCATCCTGAGCGGCCATGCAGCTTACCAGGTACAGCCACACGGGCAGGGCTGGCGGGTGCTGCTGACTCAATCGGCACAGGGCCCGGCCACTGCGGTGGAATGCCAGGTGCTGGTATTGGCCACGCCCCAGTTTGTAAATGCCCGGCTGCTGAATGAACCCGGCTTTTCCAGCCTGGCCAGCCAGCTGCCCTACAGCCCGTGGATGGTGGCCAATCTGACCGTGGACAAACTGGACGAACAATCGGGTATGACGCCCTGCTGGGACAATGTGCTACACGGTGGCCGCGGCCTGGGCTACGTAGATGCGACCCACCAGTTGCTGCAGTGGCACCACCGCCAGCGCAACCTGACCTACTACCTGCCCCTCACCGATGGCGACCCCGCCAACCTGCGGCGCTGGGCACAGCAGCAAAGCCATGCCGACTGGTGCCAGCTGGTACTGAGCGAACTGGAGACCGTGCATCCCAACATGCGCAAAGCCATCAGGCAAATAGATGTGATGCTGTGGGGCCATGCTATGATTCAGCCCATACCCGGCCTGCTATGGGGTCCGCAGCGGCAGCAGTTGCGCCAGGCGGCCGGCTCCATTATTTTAGCCCATACCGATATGGCAGGCATCAGCATTTTTGAAGAAGGATTTTATCAGGGCCTGCAGGCCGCCCAGCAAGTATGGCATCAACTATGATCACCCCCGCAGCACGGCGCCAGCCATGGATCAGCCAGCCCTGGCTCGATGGCTTTTTCATTTTACTGCCGCCCTTTGCCTGCCTGCTTTTCATTGCGCTGTTTCCCGGACTGTTTCAAAATACCGACGACCTGAGCGAAGCATGGTGGGTGGCCCTGGTGCTGCTGGTAGATGTGGCGCATGTGTACAGCACACTGTACCGCACCTACCTCGATCCGCAGGCACGGCAGCAGCACCGCTACCTGCTGTACATCATTCCCATTTTGTCCTTCGCTGCTGCAGCACTGGTGTACTCGGTAAGTGTGCGGTGGTTTTGGCGCTTGCTGGCTTATGTGGCGGTGTACCATTTTGTGCGCCAGCAGTATGGCTTTTTGCGCCTGTACAGCCGCCACGAGCAGGCCCCGGCCTGGGCTCGTCGCATCGATGCCATCATGATTTACAGCGCCACGCTATACCCGCTGCTGCACTGGCACCTGACCGCCGGGCGCAATTTTCATTGGTTTGTCAGCGGCGATTTTTGGTACCTGTCGGCGCCGCAATGGCTACCCCTGCTACAAGGCGCCTACCTGCTGGTGCTGCTGGCCTATGTGGCCAAGGAGGGCTGGTGGATCTATCGGCAGCGCTGTATCAACTGGCCGCGTAACCTGGTGGTGCTGGGTACCGCCCTCAGCTGGTATGTAGGCATTGTGGCCCTCAATGGCGATATGGCCTTTACCCTGCTGAATGTAGTGAGCCATGGCGTGCCCTACATGGCGCTGATTTGGGTGCATGGCCAAAAAAACTATCGGCCCGCCGGGCAGCGTACTTCGCCGGTGCTGCGCCTTATTTTTCAGCGGGGTTGGTGGTGGCTGTTTCTGCTGCTCATTTTCGCACTGGCCTTTGCCGAAGAGGGCTTGTGGGACCTGGCCGTATGGCAGGAGCACCGGCAGGTATTTGGCTGGCTGCATAGCGGGCAGGTTGAAGTCCCGGCGGCGCTGCTCAATGTAGTGGTACCCCTGCTCACCGTGCCGCAGCTCACCCACTATATCATCGATGGGTTTATCTGGCGCATCCGGCAAGACAACTTCAAATGGAATGCGGAGGTTCGTACGAACTGAAGCAACTTTGCAACGCTTTGTCCATCACGTCTACATCCGCTGCATCGCCCCGCCGCCACCGCATAGCGGTCGGCGTCTTCTTTTTCATTGCCGGGTTTACGTTTGCCAGCTGGGCCAGCCGCATTCCTGATATACAAGGGAAGCTGGGGCTGAGCGAGGCGGCCCTGGGCACGGTGCTGCTGGCGCTGCCCATTGGCCTTATGGTCAGCCTGCTCATGGCCGGCGGCCTCATCACCCGCATCGGTAGCAAGCCGGTACTGCTGCTGGCCGCCTGCCTGTATGCCGTGGTGCTGTGCTGCCTGGGGCTGGCCAATCATACCTGGCAGCTGGTGCTGGGCCTGTTTTTTTTCGGCATTGTCGCCAATCTGTTCAATATCGCCGTCAATACCCAAGGGGTGGCCGTGGAAAAACTCTATGGCCGCAGCATCCTCGCCTCTTTTCATGGCATTTGGAGCCTGGCAGGCTTTAGCGGCGCCGCCGTGGGCATGCTCATGGTGCAGCTGCAGCTGCTGCCCTGGCAGCACTTTGCCATTTCGGCTGTGGCCGGTTTACTAATGATGCTGCTGGCCCAGCCACAGCTACTGCGCCAGCGTGGCCAACAGGAGGGCAAGCAGCCCGCCTTTGCCTGGCCCGACAAAAAAATTATGCAGCTGGGCCTCATCGCCTTCGGCTGCCTGGTATGCGAGGGCACCATGTTCGACTGGAGCGGTGTGTACTTCAAAAAAGTGGTACAAGCACCGGCCGCCCTGCACACACTGGGCTACTCGCTGTTTATGGGCTGCATGGCCGCAGGCCGCTTTGTGGCCGATAAAGTAGTGATGCGGACAGGCACCAGGCGCATGCTGCAGGGCTCGGGCATAGCTATGGCTACGGGCCTCATGCTGGCGGTGCTTTGGCCCGGCATTGTGCCAGCCAGCATCGGCTTTGTAATGGTAGGCTTTGGCGTCAGCAGTGTAGTGCCCATGGTGTACAGCCAGGCCGGCCAAAGCAAAACCATGCACCCGGGGCAGGCATTGGCCGCTGTGAGCACCGTAGGTTTTCTGGGCTTCATGGCGGGGCCGCCCCTCATTGGCTTTGTGGCCGAAGCCAGCAGCCTCCGCTGGAGCTTTGCGCTGGTGGCCCTCATTGGCCTTAGTACCACGGTACTAGCCGGCACACTCAAAAGTCCGGCCGGCAGTGCAGCACCTGCCACTGTCTAATGAATCATCAGGGCATCTCAGCAGCTGTGCAAGGCCCGGCCGCCGTTCCAGCCTTCGCGTAGTGCACGGCACGCCACCGCACCAGCCCACCGCTCAGTCTGGCATGCTGTCAGCAGTTGATCGTGCATCAGCTTTTCCGCATGACGTCATTGAATGAATCTTGGTGCGAAGATTTTTTCGCCCGCTGGTATTAGGGAGTTGAGGAAACCAGCCCATCATTCCTCATTCATCATTCATCATTCCTCATTCATCATTCATCATTCATCATTACTTGTTCTGCGGCCGATGGGCTGCCTGACCAACGACACTACCCCGCAGGCCCCGCCCCGCGGGGACGAGGAGTAGTGCGGCGGGCAGGTACTACAGCTGATAGTAGTACAACTGATCACAGCCCCTGATTGTCTTTTTGTATTTCGTGCTTGCTACCATTTGAACGCAAGCACATGCTGACATGAACCAGTCGACCCACGCAGTCAGCACCACGCTCCGACATTACCACATCATCACATTACCACATTACCAAATTATCTCACTATCACACCATCACATCATCAAATCATCACATCATCACATTTGCACATTATCACATCATCACATTTGCACATTTCCTCTTCCCTTCGACAAGCGCAGCATAGCAGGAACGCTTTTGGGCAGGCGGCTACCTCAACTGAGGGCTTCCTTGTACACCTGCAGCACCCGCTGGCGGGCTACTTCGTGCTGCACAATGGGCCGGGGGTATTGCAGGCTATCGAGCTCGGGCACCCAGTGCCGCACATACTTCAGCTGCGGGTCAAACTTTTGGGTTTGCAGCGTGGGATTGAATACGCGGAAATAAGGGGCCGCATCGCAGCCGCTGCTGGCGGCCCATTGCCAGCCACCGTTGTTGGCTGCCAGGTCAAAATCGAGCAGCTTTTGTGCAAAGTAGGCCTCGCCCCAACGCCAATCGATGAGCAGGTGCTTGATGAGGAATGATGCGGTGATCATACGCACCCGGTTGTGCATAAAGCCGGTGGCGTTGAGCTCTCGCATACCGGCATCTACAATGGGGTAGCCGGTGCGGCCTTCGCACCATGCTTTAAACTCCGCTTCATCATTGCGCCAGGCAATGCGATCGTACTCCTTTTTGAACGCCAGCCCCTGGCCCACCTGCGGAAAATGCCAGAGAATCATGTGGTAAAAATCTCGCCAGATGAGCTCGTTGAGAAAGCCCTCGCTGAGGGGCTGGGCATAGCCGGCCAGCTTGCGAATGCTGAGCGTACCAAAGCGCAGGTGTACCCCCAGCCGCGACGTGCCTTCGATGGCGGGAATGTCTCGCTGTTCCTTGTATTTTTTGATGAGCTCTGCCTTGATGAGCCGTGCAGGAAACGGCTTGTCGACCTGCTGAAAGCCCATGCTTTCCAACGACGGGATGGCAATGGCCGGCTGCCGAAGGAAATGCGCAAAGTATTTTTCGGTAGGGTACGGTTTTAGGAAATAGGGCGTTAGGCGAGCCTTCCACTTGCGGCTGTAGGGCGTAAACACCGTGTAAGGTTTGCCATCGTCTTTGGTCACTTCATCTTTTTCAAAGATCACCTGGTCTTTGTAGGTGTGCAGGGGCACACCGTGGCTCGCCAGCATTTGGCGGATGGCCTCATCTCGCTGCTGGGCATAGGGCTCGTAGTCGTGATTGGTATACACGGCTTGCACCTGGTATTGCTGCAGCAGCTGCGGCCATACTTGCTCAGGAAGACCGTAGTACACGTGCAGTGTGCTGCCCATGTCCACCAGTTGCTGCTGCATGTCGTGCAAGGCAGCATGAATGAACTCTACCCGGCGGTCGGCCTTGTCTTCCAGCTTATCGAGGATGTGCCGATCGAATATGAAAATGGGGACGACCGGTACGCCGCTGCGCAGCGCATGGTAGAGGGCGGCGTTGTCGGACAGCCGCAAATCGCGGCGAAACCACATGATGTGAACGGGCGGCATAGAAAAGAGATAGTGAGTGGTAACAATGCCGGGGCGCTTTGGTTTGCGAGCCCCGGCTACCGGCCTGCTCAGGCCCACAGGGGCTGCAGCACCTGCTGGTGAATAGCGGCAGCGGTATGCAGCGGGTAGCTGCGCTGGCCAATGCGCTGTACCCATTTGATGCCGTAAATGGCATTGCTGAGCCATACTTCGTCGGCTGCCAGCAGGCGCTCGGGGCTGGCATTGTCTTCCTCCACCTGGTAGCCATGCAGCGGCAGCTGCTGCAGCAGGTAGCGGCGCATGGTGCCTGCCACCGGCCCCTCGGCCAGCGCCGGGGTGAAGATGGTATCGCCTTCCCGCCACCACAGGTTGGCAATGGTGCTGTCGGCAACGCGGCCATATTGGTTCAGCACCAGCATGTCATTGGTATGCTGCTGTTTGGCAGCCAGCGCAGCCATGGCATACAGCAGGTAATTATTGCTCTTCAGGTTGGCCAGCGCATCGCAGGCTTTGTGGCCACCGGTGTATATGTCCAGCAACAGGCCATTGGTGTTCAGCTTGTTGTTTTCGGGGTTCAGCGCCCACGACTGGATGAGCAGGTGGGGCCGCATATTGGCAGCATCGTAGAGGCCGCCCTCGCCGCGAAACACCGTGCAGCGAATACGGGCCAGTGCGCCGTGCTGATTGCGCTGCGCAAGCTCGGTGGTGCGCTGCAGGATGTAATCGGGGGTAAACCAGGCCGGCGGCTCAAACTGCAACAACTGCAGGCTGTGCCATAGCCGCTCCATATGCAGGCTGGCCTGCAGCACCTGCCCCTTGTACAGCTTAATGGTTTCAAAGCAGCCATCGCCATAGCGAAATGAGCGGTTGTTGACCGGGATGCCCGTTTTGGCTTCGTTGAGAAACTGATCGTTGAGATAGAGCAGCATAGTGCGGCAAAGATGCAGCGAACCGCTACAGCGTCATCACAGGTATCTCGCCCTCTACCACCAATCGGCCGGCAGTTTTGGCCTTTACCTCGTCTACGCTTACGCCGGGCGCCAACTCCCGCAGCTCAAAGCCGCGTTCGGTCACATCAAACAGGCCCAGCTCGGTCACAATCTTTTTAACGCAGCGAACACCCGTGATGGGCAGGCTGCACTGCGGCAGCAGCTTGCTTTCGCCAGCTTTGTTTACATGCTGCATGGCCACAATAATGTTGCGGGCACTGGCCACCAGGTCCATGGCGCCGCCCATGCCTTTCACCATTTTGCCGGGTATTTTCCAGTTGGCAATGTCACCGTTGTCGGCCACTTCCATGGCGCCCAGCACGGTCAGGTCTACTTTGCCAGCCCTGATCATGCCAAAGCTCATGGCACTATCGAAAAACACGGAGCCCGGAACGGTGGTGATCGTTTGCTTACCAGCGTTGATCAGGTCGGGGTCCTCGTCGCCCTCAAAAGGGAAAGGCCCCATACCCAGCAGACCGTTCTCGCTTTGCAATACCACGTTCACGCCTTCGGGAATATAATTGGCTACCAGGGTAGGAATACCAATGCCCAGGTTGACGTACATGCCGTCTTTCAGTTCGCGGGCAATGCGTTTGGCTATTTGATTTTTATCGAGCATGGTGGACCAATGAGATAATGTGCTGATTTGATAATGTGCTAATGAAACGGTGCATTTGCAGTTGATGCTTTGCGTTGCTTCTCTTTTGCTTTTCTGATGGAAGGCATCAGTTATTGCGGCTACGAACGGTTCGTTGCTCAATTCGCTTTTCGTAATTCGTTCCCTGAAAAATGCGATGTACATAAATGCCAGGCGTGTGGATGAAGTTGGGATCCAGTTCGCCGGCGGGCACCAGTTCTTCTACTTCAGCAATGGTCACTTTACCAGCCATGGCCATCAGGGGGTTGAAATTGCGGGCTGTGTCTTTGTAAATCAGGTTGCCCTGTGTGTCGCCCTTCCAGGCTTTTACAATGGCGAAGTCGGCTTCAAAAGCCATTTCCATCAGATAGTCTTTCTCTTCGCCGTTAAAGGCAAAGCGACGCACTTCTTTGCCGGCTGCCACTTCGGTGCCCACACCGGCCGGTGTAAAAATGGCCGGCATGCCATAGCCTGCTGCCAGGCAGCGGGTGGCCAGGGTGCCCTGCGGAATCAGTTCCACTTCCAGCTCGCCGCTCAGCAGTTGCCGCTCAAACTCAGCGTTCTCTCCCACGTACGAAGAAATCATTTTTCGCACCTGGCGCTGCTGCAGCATCAGCCCGATGCCAAAATCATCGACACCGGCATTGTTGCTGATACAAGTGAGGTCTTTCACCTTTTTAGCTACCAGTGCGGCTATACAGTTTTCGGGGATGCCGCAAAGGCCAAAGCCACCCAGCATGAGGGTAGCACCATCGCCAATATCGGCTACTGCAGTGGCCGCATTTGTGTACACTTTATTCATATGCAATCGTTCAATCAGTTTTACTTCTTTGTCGAGGCCGAATCGGTGGCCGTAGCGCCGGTACTATCAGCATTGGCGACTACCTTCTTGAGTGGCTTGGCCTGGTATTCGTAGTACTGTTGTCGCTTTCGCTCGGCATGCACGGCTATCGAATCCAACAGCCGGCGGTACTCTTTCGGATGCTGCCGATAGTACTGCATGCTGGCAAAAAAATCAGCTTCCGACACTTTGTGCAGCGCCAGCACTTCCGCATATTTTCTGGCCAGGATGGAATCTTTTTTTGCCGGCACTTCGCTGATCAGATAACTATTGCCAAACCCTTCTACCTTGGTCATGTCCCACATCACCAGCTTCATTTTTTCGAAACCAAGTGGTTGGTCTGCACCGCTGCAGGCTGCCAATAGCAGCAGGCCGGCCCATACAGCGCTGTGGGCACATGCTATGCGCATTTGCTTCCTCATCCCTTCAGCTTTTCCCGGTACTTTTTAGCGTTTGTCAGGTCTATCTTTTCCAAAATACCCAGTGCCCTTTGCTTCAGATCGGGGGCTGCCTTGC
>CANHEC010000040.1 GCA_947459455.1 Chitinophagaceae bacterium | reverse complement strand
CTGCGAAGTACGCAGTTTTGGGGCATTGGCCCTTGTAGCACAGTGTTAAGGCTGGCCGGGGGGTGCACGGTAGCCCATGGCATGCCCGACTGAGCCGTGGGCCGGGTGCGGGGGCCTGCCGTGCAGCGGGCGAAGGCGGGAACAGCTGCCGGGCCCTGCACAGGTGCTGCTATGCCCAAATAAAAAAACAGCGGCCGCTCCAAACGAGGTGGGGCGGCCGCTGCTGCATGCGCAAGGGGGTACTGTACTACCCGGGGATGCGGCTGATATAGCTGTTGAGCTTTTTGATTTGCTCGAGCACTTCTTTGTTGCTGGCTTTTTGGGCCTTGGCCTTGCGAAACATTTCTTTGGCGGCCCGCAGGCTGCGGATATCGCCTTTTTGCATGTAGATCTGGCACATTTGGAGGTAGGCCATGGCGGCACCGTCGGCATCGGGGATGCCCGCCCGGATGGCGGCCCGGATATAGTTTTCGCCCTGCTTAAAATCGCCGCGCTGCATGGCCAGCATGCCCAGCTGCAGCTTGTTGGCGCCCTCGGCCTCGGCCATGGGCATGCCCAGCTGTTCGCTTCTCTTCATGTGCTGCTCGGCGCCGGCAAAGTCTTGCCGCATCATGGCCATTTGGCCCTTGAGGGTGTAGTAGGCGCTACGGATGGGCTTGTACAGCAGGTTGGGAAACCAGATCATGTTCAGCACCTTTTCGGCGCCTTCCATATCGCCGGCCTCAATGTACTCCTGTATAAGGCGCATGGGCCCTATGAAAAAGTGGCTGGCAATAGCTACCACGGCCAGCAGGTACAAAATGAACGACTGCCAGAAGCCGGCATATACATTGACCCCAATGGCCAGCGCCAGAGCCACCAGGCCCAGCCAAAACCGATAACGCAGCAGCCAATTGTAAATCTTCATAAGTGCAAATATTTGAGGAGCGGGGTGGCCATGGCGGCGCACTCCGCTGGTTGAAGGGCGGCAAAGATAGCGGCTGAAGGCGCTGGGCGCTCATCGTTCGTCGTTCAATTCGAGCCAGTAGCCGTCGGGGTCTTGCAGGTAAATCTGCCGCACCCCATCGGTACGGCGGGTAAACTGGTTTTTTTCGCCGGTCCAGCTTTCGAAGGGGAGGCCCAGCTGGCGCAGGCGCTGCATCAGGGCATCGAGGTCGGGCACGGAGAGGCAGAGGTGGCTTTCTTTGATGCTGACGGGCAGCCGATCGCCCTGGATGAGGTGGAGGGCGCCCTGCTCGCTGAGCTTGAACCAGCGGTGGCGGCCTACTTTGAAAGGCTCGGGAATGGTATCGAGCCCGATTACCTGCTGGTAAAACCGGGCGCTGCGGGCCAGCTCCTTTACGGTGAAGGCCACATGATTGAACCGGGGAGTGGCCTGCGGATGGGCGGCCGTGCTGAAGCCGAGGCAGAGGGCGGCCAATAGAATGATTTTCATGCGAGGAGGGGAAATGAATACTAAATGTAAGGCGGGGCTGGCGGCACTGGTAGGTGCAAATGGATTATTTTCGCCGCCAACTGGCGCAGCACCTGTGGCGCCGGTGCCGGCCCGGTAGTTCAATGGATAGAATAGGAGTTTCCTAAACTCTAGATACAAGTTCGATTCTTGTCCGGGCTACTACCCCATGCAAGCCACCCCCAGCGGGTGGTTTTGTTTTTTCAGGCATCCCACTCGGCTTACGAGTCGGCTGTTTCGTACAGCTTCAGCTGGTGTAGCCGCACGGCCGCGGGCAGGGCCGCCTGCAGCTGCTGGCTGATGTATACCAGGATGTTTTCGGCCGTGGGCTCTACCTGCCACACCAGCAAATTGGGCAGGCTGGCCAGGTGCGGATGGTCGGCCAGATAGCGGCCCGATAATACAATGCCATGATCGAGCGGGTCTACCACGCATTGTTTTACCACCGCTTTCAGCTCCTTAAAATCAATAACAAAGCCGGGTGCCGGCAGGTAGCCGCTGCCGGGCCGGGCGGGCTGCACGGTCACGTGCAGCTCGTACGAGTGGCCGTGTACATGGCGGCAGCTACCGGCATAGCCGTGAATGGCATGCGCTGTTTCGAACCGGAAAATTTTGGTAACACGAAGCATATGGGCAAATGAACAACTGTGCCGGAAGCCAAAACCTGACGAAGCGCATTCCCTGCCTTAGAGGGCTGTGCTAGCTTTGCTTTTTACAAATCGCCTTGCTGCTATGGAAAGCGTACAACAGCACATTGCTCATTTTATAGCCAAACAAACCGTGGCATCGGTGTGCTGCTCCAATACCGAAGGCGCTTTGCATTGCTTCAGCTGCTACTATGCCTACGATGAAGCGCATGAAATACTGTACTTCAAAACATCGGACGATAGCCTGCACATGCAGTGGCTGTATGAGCAACCCTATTTGGCCGGCACTATTTTGCCCGATAAGCTGAACAAGCTGAAAGTGCAAGGCATCCAGTTCAGAGGGGTGCTGCTGCTGGGCGCCGAAGCCGACAACAAGGCGGCTGCCAAAGCCTACCACCTGCGCTATCCGTTTGCGCTGGCCATGGAGGGCAAGGTGCACAGCATTCGCCTCGATTGGATAAAAATGACCGACAATACCCTGGGCTTTGGCACCAAGCTGGTATGGGATCGTATACAATCGGCGGTGCCGCTGCGCTAAGCCAACGCCCCCCACAGCACTTCTACCGGGTGCAGGGCCTTGCGGCCTGTGCCGTCCTTTACCTGGTGGCGGCAGCTGGTGCCGGGGGCGGCAATGATGACCTCATCGGCGGCAGAGCGTACGGCCGGAAACAACACCAGTTCGCCAATCTTCATGCTTAGTTCGTAGTGCTCTTTTTCGTAACCAAAACTGCCCGCCATGCCGCAGCAGCCGCTGGGGATGGTTTGTACGCTGTAGTTGGCCGGCAGCGATAGTATTTTCACCGTTGGGGCTACCGACGCCACCGCTTTTTGCTGGCAGTGGCCGTGCAGCTTAATCTGCTTTTGTGCCGTGGTAAACTGCTCCGCTTTGATGCGGCCTGCCTCCACTTCCCGGGCTAAAAATTCATCGATCATCAGGGCATGGGTGGCCAGCTGTTGGGCGGCAGCCAGGTTTTCGTCGGTGGCCAGGTCGGGGTATTCATCGCGGAAGGCGAGAATGGCCGAAGGCTCAATGCCGATGAGTGGTGTGGCTTCGCTGATGAGGGGCGACAGTAGTTCAATATTCGTGTTGGCAATCACTTTGGCCTGCCGCAGCAGCCCCTTGCTCAGCCAGGTACGGCCGCTTTCCAAGTGTTGTGGTATGATGACTGTATATCCCAGCTTTTCCAACAGCTCAATGGCTTTGATGCCAATGTGCGTGTCGTTGTAGTTGGTGAATTCGTCGCAGAACAAGTATACCGTTGGCAAGGCTCCGTTCTCCCGACTTCCCATCTCCGGACTCCGGACTCCGGACTTCCGACTTTGATACCACTTCCGCAATGTTTGCCGCTGCAGCGTGGGCATGCTGCGCTCCGGCGCAAAGCCACTCAGCTTTTTTACCAATGTGCTGATGCCTGGTGCGGTCATCACAAAATTGTAAGCGGCCGGAAATAGCGATCCCAGCTGTGCACTCCTGGTAAAATTGGCAATGAGCCTGCTGCGAAGCGGTACGCCATTGGCATCGTAGTAGTGTTGTAAAAATTCGGCTTTCAGTTTGGCTACGTCCACATTGCTGGGGCACTCGCCCTTGCAGCCCTTGCAGCTCAGGCACAGGTCCATCACTTCTTTGATCTCTTCATGATCAAATCGGTTCACCTTGTTGCTGTGGGTCAAAAATTCCCGCAGGATATTGGCCCGGGCCCGGGTGGTATCTTTTTCATTTCGCGTAGCCATGAAGGAGGGGCACATGGTGCCGCCACTGAGGTGCGTTTTGCGGCAGTCGCCACTGCCATTGCACTGCTCGGCGTGCTGCAGCACGTCCTGGTGGTGGTAGCGAAAAATGGTATTGAACGTAGGTGTTTTTTGCCCCGGTTCGTAGCGCAGCATGCTGTTCATGCTGGGCGTGTCTACTATCTTATTTGGGTTGAAGATGTTCTGCGGATCCCAGGTGTACTTCAGCTGGCGCAGCAGCTCGTAGTTGTGCTGGCCTATCATCTGCGGAATGAATTCGCCCCGCAGGCGCCCATCGCCATGCTCGCCACTCAGCGAACCATCATACTTTTTTACCAGTGTGGCTATCTCTTCGGCAATGACGCGGAACAGCCGGTTTCCTTCTTCGGTTTTCAGGTTGATGATGGGCCGCAGGTGCAGCTCGCCACTGCCTGCATGCGCATAGTGCACACTGTACAGGCCGTGCTTTTTCAGGATTTCGTTGAAGTCGCGGATGTAGGCCGGCAGGTCGTTCACATCTACGGCCGTGTCTTCTATTACAGGCACGGCTTTTTCGTCGCCGGGCAGGTTGCCCAGCAGGCCCAGGCCCGCCTTGCGCAGGGTCCATATCTTTTTGCAGTCGTCGCCGTACAGCACCGGAAAATGATAGCCCAGTCCTGCAGCCCGCATATCGGCCTCTACCTGCTGACAAATGGCGGCTATTTCTTCGCGGCTGTTGCGGGCATACTCCACCACCAGTATGGCGCCGGGGTCGCCTTGCACAAAAAAGCGGTTTTTGCGCTGTTCAATATTGTCTTTGGTGCACTCCAGGATGTAATGATCAATCAGCTCGCTGGCGCTGGGCTGGTACTGCAGGGCTATCAGGTTGGCCCGCAGGCTTTCGTCGATGGTATGAAAGTGTACACACAGCAGGCCTGTTTCGCGGGGAGGCAGCTCGTTTACATGCAGCTTTATTTCGGTAATGAAGCAGAGCGTACCCTCGCTGCCGGCTATCAGTGAGCAAAAGTTAAAATCGGGGCCACCGGCGGTAAAGGGGGCCATTTCTACCAGCAGGTCGATGGCGTAGCCGGTATTGCGCCGTTCGATGCTCTTTTTGGGAAACTGCCGCCGGATCTCGTTTTGGTTGGCTTCTACGCTCAGCATGCTGCGTACCTGCCTGTACACGGTTCCTTCCAGCGTGGGCAGTTCGCATTTGGCATGAAAATCATCGAGACTCAGGGCGCCAAATACTACTTCGCTGCCATCGCTTAGCAGGCAGGTTACCTCCAGCAGGTGGTCGCGGGTGCTGCCGTATACCACGCTGTTGCTGCCGCAGCTGTTATTGCCCACCATGCCACCTATCATGGCCCGGTTGGCTGTACTGGTTTCGGGGCCAAAAAACAAGCCATGCGGCTTCAGGTACATGTTCAGCTCGTCGCGAATGACGCCGGGCTGCACCCGTACCCATTGTTCGGTGCTGTTCAGCTCCAGTATTTGGGTAAAACGCTTGCTCACATCTACCACAATGCCGTGGCCCACTACCTGGCCGGCCAGGCTGGTGCCGGCGGTGCGGGGTATGAGGCTGGTACCGTGCTGGCGGGCAAACTGAATGAGCCGGATGAGGTCGTCTTTGGTGTGGGGAATGGCTACGGCCAGCGGCATTTCGCGGTACGCCGAGGCATCGGTGGCGTACAAAATGCGCATGGTGTGGTCGAAGTACAACTCGCCCTGCAGCTGCTGCGCCAGCTGGCGCAATTGGTCCGTCAATGGTTGGCTCACGTCGGTTTCTGTATTGTAGGAGGCAGGCAAGCCCGGCGAAAATACTGGCTAAGGGCCGAACCACCCCAAAATGTGGAGCCTGCCGGCAGCAGCGGTGTGCCATGCCCGCATGCCCCCATTCCTTACCTTTGGCCACCTCATAAAAAATACGAGTAGCAAGCTGTGGCGCTGAAAATACTGGAGTGGAGAAAAGCCAA
The DNA here is from genome assembly GCA_947459455.1 of Chitinophagaceae bacterium. GTDB lineage: Bacteria > Bacteroidota > Bacteroidia > Chitinophagales > Chitinophagaceae > Phnomibacter. The sequence goes on along the minus strand of CANHEC010000040.1, from coordinate 4,095 downwards.
TACCGGCGATGATGCCGAGATGAGCTTTGTAGATCATTTGGAGGAGCTGCGCTGGCACGTGGTACGGGCCTTGTTGGCCATTATCATTTGTGCGGTGGTAGTGTTCGTGTACATCGATGAGGTGATGGATGTGGTCATTTTTGGCCCCATTGAGAAAGGCTTTGTGACCTATAGCTGGCTGTGTAAGGTGGGCAACCAGCTGGGCATGGGCGATGCGCTGTGCCTGCCCGCCCCCGATGTGCAAATGCAAACCACCACGTTTGGTGGCCAGTTTATCAGTAGCATTACCATTGCGTTTGTGTGTGGCGTCATTGTGGCGTTTCCCTACGTGTTTTGGGAGCTGTGGCGCTTTGTAAAGCCCGCCCTGAAGCCCAGCGAGCTAAAGAATACCCGCGGCGCTATCTTCTTTGTCACCTTCTTTTTTCTGTTGGGCGTGGCATTCGGTTATTTTCTGCTGGCGCCGTTTACGTTCAGCTTTTTGGCCAACTACAAAATAGGCACCCACAATATCATTGAAACCAAGCCGGTGCTCAATGATTATATCGATAACCTGGTAGACATTACCGTGGGGGCTGGCCTGGCCTTTGAGCTGCCGGTGGTGAGCTATGTGCTGACTCGGATTGGTCTCATCACCCCTCGCTTTTTGCGAGAATACCGGCGCTATGCCTACGTGGCCCTCCTCATCATTGCCGCCATCATTACGCCCAGCCCCGACTGGATGAGCCAAATGATAGTAGTGCTACCGCTGATGGGCCTGTACGAACTGAGCATCGTTATCTCGGCCCGGGTATCACGCAAAATCATAAAGCGGGAAGAAGAAGAGTGGAGCTAATCCGCTGCGCAGGCAAAAGCTGCAGGCAGATGATAAACACCGTGCCATGACAGGTAAAAAATTCGACATCAAAAAGTGGTTGCTACAGGCCATACTGGCTTTTATAGCCATGTTCGCCATTGGCTTTTTCATCGAGGTGGTGTACCTCGTTATCAAAGGCCAACCTTTTCAGGAAGCCTGGCAGCGCTACCTGGCGGAGTCGCTCAGCACTACCCGCCTTGTGAGCCGCGGCATTATAGCGTTGGGCATTAGCTTGTATTTCATGTTTCGTTCTCCGCAGCGGGGCAGCCGCCAAAGCGATCGATAAGTTCCCTATCTCCAATCAACGCCTTTTCAACCTACCAATATGCAGTTCAATACACAGCTTCCTATTGCCATTGGCGCCGACCATGCCGGTGTAGAATACAAAGACGCCACCGTGCAGTGGCTGAAAGAAAAAGGCTTTGAGGTGCTCGACTTTGGCACCAACGGCGGCAGCTCGGTCGATTACCCCGATTTTGCGCATCCCACGGCCCTGGCGGTAGAAGAGGGGCGTGCTGCTTTTGGCATTTTGTACTGCGGTAGTGCCAATGGGGTAGCCATTACGGCCAATAAGCACCAGGGCGTACGGGCGGCCCTCTGCTGGCAAAAAGATGTAGCCGAACTAGCTCGCCAGCACAACAATGCCAACGTGATTTGCATGCCGGCCCGCTTTGTGGCATTGCCGTATGCGCTGCAAATGCTGGAGCTGTTTATGAATACGGCTTTTGAAGGTGGCCGCCACGCCAACCGGGTGGGCAAAATTGGTTGTGCCTAAAGCGCTTCTGCACTTGCTTTGCGGGCCGGCCCTACATCAAACGTGAGCCTGAAGCCCAGCGATAGCTGTGGTATCACCAGCCTGCTGTAGTCAAAATCGAACAGCAGCCAGTCGGTACTGATGGGTACCTGTGCATCGGGCGGCAGCAGCGGCAGGTGGTTGCGCCAGCGCACACCTACTCCCAGCCAGTTTTCGATGGTTATTTTTCCCTGCGGGTGTACATTGTACACCAGGCCAATTTTAGCTTCGGCTGTCCATACCTGCTTGCGGCTGTACACCTGCATCAGCTCTTCGTAGGCGGGCACCCCATTTACCACGCCGCGGCCTATCCACTGCTCGCCATCGTCGTAGCGTACTCCTTTGTAGGTCAGGTCGGCGTCGACAAAGGCAGCCGGCCGGCGGCCAAAGTAGAAGCGGTGCCCCGCCCGGCCAATGATGCCCCGCACCGGCTGCAGGGTGCCATCGCCCCGTGCGGCCTGGCTGGAGGCAAACACATAGCCCAGGTCCATAAATACTGACCGCTGCTTTTTATAAACGTATTCCAGCCCGCCGGTCAGGTTCATATCAAAAATATTGATGAGGCCCAGCGGCTGCCACCGCAGTTTCAGGCGGTTGGCTTCATAGGGTTTATCATAGCGTTCGTCGTAGCGCAGGCGGGGACGGTTGTCCTGTCGCACATTGGTAGTTTGGCTATAGGCGCCGGCGGCCATCGCCATAGCGCACAGCAGCAGGAAGGATTTTCTCATGTTAGATAACACTCAACTGACGAGGTACTGCGGGATTGGAAATGTCGTAAACAATGGCGCCCCGGGTAGTCCAGCAAAACAGGAGCTGGCCATAGGGTACTACATCCAAAAAGCGGCCATGTGTTTCGCTCAGGCTGGTCAGCAGGCGGGGGTTGTAGGCATTTTTAATATTAAAGAGCTGCAGGCCACCGGCATCGCATACATACAGCACGGTATCGGCGTAGCCCAGGCCAAAGGGCGCCTGCAAGGGCACCGCGACCCGCTGTTGGGGCTTCAGTATGTTTTTAATGTCGTACACTGCCAGTATGCTTTGCACGCCGCCACACTCGGCGTTGCTGCGCAGGGTAGCAAAAGCCACGGTGTCTTTGGCCACCACCGGATCGCATCGGCGCAGCACTGTGGGGCTGATGGCCTCACTCAGCTTGGCCGGCTGTGCGGGATTGGCCAGGCTGAAGATGTGCACCACACTGGTGCTGCCTATAAACAACTTGTCGCCAAATGGGAAAATGGTCTCGATTTCAAAGCCCACATCCTGCACGTTGGTGATAACCGGGTTAGCCGGATTGCTCAGCTGGTAGGTGGTGAGCTTTTTGGTATCTACTGTATACAGGTATTGGCCGGCTATGGCAAAACGGGCGGTACTGCCACCCTTGCCCTGGGTGGTGGCAGCCGATTGTTGTATATCGCCGGCTTTATCGCAGGCCAGCCAGCCAAGCGACATGGCCAATAGCAGCAGGTATAGGCGGGTAGTGGTAGTCATGACGGGAAGGAATAGGTGATGTTTGAAAAAATGGGCACCGGGTCCGGGCTGTTCATTAGCGGCGGCAGCGGGCTACCACATTGCTTTTTTGCTCCCAGCGCACCACCACTCCTTTGGAGGGGTCGGGGCACTCGAACGATACGCCAAACAACGGCGGGTATTCCTGATTGGCCGGCGGAAAGACTTTTTCGATGCGCTTTACCAGGGCAGGGCCGCCACTGGCTTGCAGGTTGTACACCAGCAGATCGTCGTAATTGTTGGTGTACAAATAGCCATTGCTGACGGCCAGCTCGGTACACAGGGGAATTTTCAAAAAGCCCAGCTTGGCCGGGGCTGCCGGGTTGCGCATGTCTATCAGGTGAATGCCCTCGTTCAGCTCATTTTGCAGCAGCAGGGTACCGTATACGTATATTTTGCCTGCATTTACGGTAGGTCGGGCCCCTTCAAACCCGATACTGTGCAGCTGCGTGGCGGCTGCATAAACGGGTACAAAGGCAGTACCAGGTGGCGGTGTGGGCTCGGTATCGGTTTGGCAGCCGGCTATGGCCATGGCGCATACCATTATCCAGAATCTTGTTTTCATACTTGCCTGCGGATTAGCTGTGTAATAGAGCAGGTAAAGCAAAGCAACGTTGCACCAAACTTTAATGCAGCGGTAAAAAAAGACAGAAAAAAGACGAAAGGAGGGGAAACGGACTTAGCTGACGATGGCTGCCACGCTGTAAATGGCAACAAGCAACAGTACAAATACAATGACCAGCGTGGTCACCGGCCTCGAGGACGACTTCATGAGATGGCGGTTTTTCAAATCTATTGGCATGCAAGTAGCAAAAGCAGTGCCGAATTGCTCACGGTATGTGAATTATGTAACGATCGGATAAAACGGCTCTGCCTACTTACGAAAACTGAACCAGGGCCGTTGCTGACGGGTGAGGTTCAGTTTTACCTGACAGCGTTCAAT
>CANHEC010000039.1 GCA_947459455.1 Chitinophagaceae bacterium | reverse complement strand
CATTCACGATCAGCATTAGGGCTTATTGGATTGTCGAGAAAATCAGATGGATCTGGCTTGATATACCAATACGGAGGTGGTGGAGCTCTCAAAAATCCTACCTCGAGGGTATCTTCTGGAACGTCGTCTTCATCAGAAAATTCTATAATCTTGAATGTTGCAGGATGAAAAAGACAACTTGCAAATTGGAAATCATCTCCGAATTTTTCGATGTATTCATTAACAGTCATAGAAAATAATTTTCATCAATTCCTCACTGGCTTTCCACCCTTCAATACACTCTGTATGCGTTCCAGTGTTTTCTTTTCACCCGTCAGGCTCAGGAAGGCCTCCCGCTCGATATCCAGCAGGTATTGTTCGCTTACCAGGGCGGCTTCGCTTAGGTCGCCGCCGCACATTACGTAGGCCAGCTTCTTCGCAATCTTCACGTCGTGCTCAGTAATGTAGTTGCCCAGCTGCATGCCATTGAGGCCCGCCAGCATGGCGCCGAGTGCACCACGCCCCAGCACTTTCACATCGGTACGCTGCACGGGCTGCACATAACCTTCGTTGTGCATTTCCAGCACGCTGCGTTTGGCATCGGCTACCCGGCGGTTGATGTTCATGCTCACTTCATCGATGCCTTTGCGCATAATGCCCAGTTCAAAAGCTTCGTAGGCACTGGTGGCTACCTTGGCCATACCAATGGTAAAGAAGCGACGCTTCAGGGCTTCCATTTCTATTTCGCCATCAAAGTATTCGTCGCCGGCACGCAGCGCAAATTCTTTGGTGCCACCTCCACCGGGTATCAGGCCCACGCCCAGTTCTACCAGGCCAATATAAGTTTCGGCAGCCGCTTGTATTTTATCGGCATGCAGGCTGAATTCGCAACCGCCACCCAGTGCCATGCCATGCGGTGCTACCACCACTGGTACACTGCTGTAGCGCAGGCGCATGCTCGTGTTCTGGAACATGCGAACGGCCATGTCCAGCTCATCATATTCCTGATCAATAGCGTACATGAAGATGAGGCCCACATTGGCACCGAGGCTAAAGTTGGCGCCTTCGTTGGCTATCACCAATCCCTTGTATTTTTCTTCGGCAATAGCTACACTTTTCTGAATGCCCGCCAGCACATCGCCGCCGATGGTATTCATTTTGGTGCTCCAACTGAGGCCCAGTACATCATCGCCCATGTCTACCAGGGTGCAGGCGCTGTTTTTCCAAACGGTCTTTTCTTTCAGGTCAGAAAGGATGATGAAGCTGTCACCACCGGGTAATGCTTTATAAGTTTTGCTGGCTACATCGTAGCAATAGCGTTTGCCGTTTTCTACTTTGTAAAACGTTTTGTTGCCGGCGGCAATGAATTCATCCACCCATGCCGCTACGCTGAAACCAGCGGCTTTCATGGCTTCGGTGGTTTTGGCCACACCCAGTAAATCCCATGTTTCAAAGGCACCAATTTCCCAGCCAAAGCCCGCCATCATGGCGTCGTCTACGCGGTACAGTTCATCGCTTATTTCGGGTATGCGGTGGCTGATGTAGCTGAACAAATGATTGTGGAAAGTCCGGTAGAATTCGCCTGCTTTATCAGGCGCTGCCACCAGCATTTTAATGCGCTGCTTCAGGTCGTCTATTTGCTTGCCCGCTTCTATGCTGGCAAACTTGGCTTTCACTTTCGTGCCGTATTCCAGGGTTTGCAGGTTCAGCGTCAGTATTTCTTTTTTGCCGCCGCTCTTGTCCATTTTAAAGAAGCCACCCTTGGTTTTGTCGCCCAGCATATTGGCGGCTACCATTTTTTCAAGCCACGCAGGGATGGTAAAAATGTCTTTCGCTTCATCATTCGGGCAGTTGGCCGCTACGCCCTGCGCCACTTTTACCAGCGTATCTATCCCCACCACATCGGCAGTGCGGAAGGTGGCACTCTTGGGCCGCCCGATGGCAGGACCAGTGAGGGCATCTATTTCATCTGTAGTCAACCCCTGCTGCTCCATCACCCGCATAATGGCCATCATGCTGAATACACCAATGCGGTTGGCAATAAAGGCCGGTGTGTCTTTACACAGCACGGTGGTTTTGCCCAAATACAAATCGCCGTATTGCATCAAAAAGTCTACAATGGCGGGGTCGGTATCGGGCGTAGGAATGATCTCCAGCAACCGCAGGTAGCGGGGCGGGTTGAAGAAGTGCGTGCCGCAGAAATGTTTGCGGAAATCTTCACTTCTGCCCTGGCTCAGCATGTGAATGGGAATGCCCGAGGTATTGCTGGTAATCAGGGTGCCGGGCTTGCGGTATTTTTCCACCTGTTCGTATATCAGTTGCTTGATGTCGAGGCGCTCCACTACCACTTCTATTACCCAGTCGCACTGGGCAATGTCTTTCATGTGGTCGGTAAAGTTGCCGGTGGTTATTTTTTTAGCCACGCTTTTAGTAAACACCGGGCTGGGGTTGCTTTTCAGCGCTGCTGCCAGGGCATCATTTACCAGTTTATTGCGTTCGGCCGGCTTGGTGCTTTCGGTAGCTTCCTTGGGTACCATATCCAGCAGCAGTACCGGCAGGCCAATGCCTGCAAAATGACACGCAATGCGGCTACCCATCACGCCGCTACCCAGCACAGCCACTTTTTTAATGGAGCGATTCATATAGCAAAACAGTTTTTAAGCAAGAGATGGGTACGAAGTAAAAGGAAATTAGTTGCATAAACAACTAATTTAAGATTCTATTGAGGGGCTGTCGGCAGCGGTGCAGGGCCCGGGCAGCTGTTCCGCGTTTTGCAGGGTACCGTCCTTCGCTGCGCTGCGGGCCCACGCTTGTGGCCACGCCATGGGCGGGGGCAGCCCATCGGCTATTGTACAGGTGTCGGCTGGTGCGGCCACATTTGCCCATCAGCAGCCGGCACTTGCTAAATGATCGGTTTACAGTACTCTATTTGGGGGCAGCTTACAGGCAGTCATTTTTGGCATGAAACAGCTTTTTGCATCATTGGCCCTGTTTGGTGCGCTGTCGGCCGCTGGTCAGCAGGTGGGCATTGGTACGGCACAGCCACAGCAGTGGCTGCACCTGCACAGTCCGGCCGACCGGTTGGGCCTGCAGCTATCCAATGCCGCCAGCACAGCCGATAGTGCCCGCGGCTTCGGCATTTATTTCCAGTATCGCCAGGCCTTTCCGCTCGATCATGCGGTTACCCTTGCCCTGCACGAGGCGGGTAGCATTCGTTTTCAGATGGGTGGGTTCGAGGCCATGCGGATCGATTCGCTGGGACAGGTGGGCCTTGGCACCCCGCAGCCTGCTACCCGGCTGCATGTAGCTGGCGATGCCACGCTGACGGGCCGTTTGCTGCGCCCCACCACGGGCCCGGTCGATTTGCTGCCCCGCTGCTACGGGTCCGTTAGCCCCTCAGGGTCTGTGCTGGCTGGCACCGGCAATTTCACAGCCACACGCCTTAGTACCGGCGTGTACGAAATCGTCATTCAAAATGTGTCGGTGAACCTAAGCAGCCATATAGTGCTGGTAAGTACTACCGGCACTGCCTATCGCACTGCTATGGCTTCGGCGGCCGGCGGCCTGCTGGTATTGCGGTGTTTCGATGGCAGTGGCACACCTACCGATAATGCCGTGCATTTTGTGTTATACCTGCGGTGATGGGACCGGCACTGCATAGCTGTATCGCCGCTGTTTAAACCAGCTGGCTATTGTATGCGGCTCGGCTTATTGTACCCGCTTTCCGGTTCGGTCTATATAAAAGCTGGTTTGCTCATCGGTCCACACCCGGGCATAGCCTTTTCTGAATACCTCGCCGCGGCTATAGGCCGGTTGTACCACCCAGTTGCCTTTGGTGTTGATGTAGCCAATTTTGCCAGTGGCGCTATCGCCGGCGGCACACAGGCCCTCACTAAAGTCGTGCACCACGTCCCGATACCTCAGCGGGATTGCTTCTTTGCCGGTTGCATCTACATAGCCTACCCGCTGGTTCACGATGCTGCTGCCATCGGGTTGCGGTGTTTCGCCGGTGCGAACAGCCACGCAAACCAGCCCATCAGCTATCTCCGGGTTGATATTGTCGTATTTGCCATACGGCACAATCTCATCACCCTGCGCATTCAGTATAGCCGATTCGGTGCCAGCTATCCCTGTACGGTTCACAAAGTAGAGGCCCCCCTGCCCAATCAGCCCCTGGCAATCCAGTCGTTTGCGAAGCGCACCGTCGGGGCCGGTCAGTACCCAGCCGCTGTCGGTATACATGGCGTACTGCTTGTTTTGTTCGTCGTAGTACAGTTCGCCAAAGCCACTGATGGCAAGGGTGGGCTTGCCGGCCAAATCGCCAATGAATGCTTTGCCCTGCTGAACCAGTATGTAAGTGCCCGGGACAATCTGTTGTGGTGCGGCTTCAAACTGACAGGGCATTATTTCTTTCCCTGCTTTGTCTATCAAGCCATACTTGTCGCCCTTTCGTACAGCCGCATAGCCGCTTACAAAAGGGAAGGCATTTTCGTAGTCCTTTAGGTCAATGGCTACCCGGCCGCTTTTGTCGATAAAGCTGAATTGATCGCTGCTATCTGATACAAGGGCGAGTTCGTCGGTAAAGCTGCTGGCATACATATACCGCATGGGAATCACCAGTTGGCCACTGCTGTCAGCAAAGCCATACACATCGTTTTGGCGAACGACCGCCAGGCCAGTGCTCACGTCAAACGTGTCAATGAACTCATAGCGGCTTTCGAGTTCTATACGGGCTTTTTCGAAAAGGCTAGCGGCATTGGCTGCGTCAGCCGTTTCGTTGGTAGCAGGACTGCTGCAGCTGATGGCGGTGGCAGTAATCGCCAGCCACAGCCAGTGCGATTTCTTCATGGCGTTGCTTTAAGGTATCGCAAAGTTGTGCCATCCTCGTATTGCTTTGCTACCGTGTAGCGGGTATTTAGGCCATGCGGCATGTGCCAGGCTGGTGCTAAAAGCAGCCGACCCGCTGAATAGCGGGCCGGCTTGTGATGTGCAAGTGTGGGAGAGCGGATCGATCTTTGGTTAGTTCCATTTTATCTGCAGGCCATTTACCAGTCGCAGTACTTTGCCCGGCGCTACGGTTAGTTTGGCACCTGGCTTAATGGTCAGCGGCGTGTCCAGTATGCATTCGCCATTGCCACCCGGGTCAATGATGATTTCGCTACCAATCTCGAGCACTGCAGGTGGCTTGGCCCCATTTACCCAGTTGCCATTGTTGGTGAAGTTGCCATTGCCGGTGAAGGTGTAAACGGTGGGGGTATCATCGTTTACAATGGTGCCACTGGCGGTGATGTTGGTACCCAGCTGGTAGTCGCCACCTTCGGCCAGTATCAGCCGAATGGTCTTGTTGGGCTCAAAAAAGCTATTGCCTACGGGCCGGATGCGCAGCCTGGTTTGAGTGGTGTTTTTAAACAGGGTAATGCTGCCTTCGCTGCTGGTATGTACTGTGTTTAGCTTTTGCGAGTCGACGTACTGTACGGTGTAGTCGGTGCCGGCTACTGCATTGCCCGATACCATGTAGTTGATGCGAATGTCCTGTGGGGCTGTTTGCGCCAGTGTGAAGACGTACTCGATAAACTGACCTGAGTTTTCATTAATGTTCGAATTGTTGATCGACAAGTTGAGCGCCCTGCCGGTAGTGGCGGGTGTAAACTGTCCGATGTTGAAGCGCCATACATCGGTGCTGGTGCGCAGGTTGCCGTATTGGTCACGCAGGTTTTTTATTTCTACCAGCATGCTATCGCCGGTAAAGGAGCCAATATTATCCTGCGGTACAATTACAATCTGATTGTCGGTACAGCCTATGTTGATATTCAACAGTTGCCCATTCGACAGCCGTCTGAGGCTCACCTTGCTATTATTCACCGTGCTGCAGTCCAGTGTTTCGTTGTAGTTGATGCCAATAGCGTCGCCGGTAGTATATACATCATCGGTTGGGTTGGTTTTGCCAAACACAATGGGGGCCGTACGATCGATAATGCCGGTGCTGCGCTGCGAGTACACTACCCCAAAGCCACAGGTTAGCTTCAGCCGCAGGTTGTAGCGCCCATCGGGTATGTCGGTAATGTTCCAATTCACCTGCGTGCCATTTACACTGTTGTTCAGTTGAGCGGCTGTGCGTTCAAAAGCCCTGATCCAGTTGCTGGTGCCTTGCAGCGAATACTCCAGCTCTACTTTGGTTAGTCCTGCCAGGTTGTAGCCTTTTATTACCACCGGCAGCAGGTTGTTTTCGGCAGTGGTCACTACCCAGTTGTTTTCAGGCATGGCTAACTCTACCGCACTACACTGGCTCTGAAAATTGGCGCTGATGCTGCCGATCTTGCTCTGGTCACCACCGCAGGCATCGCTCAGCATAAACTGCAGCCCTTCATACGAAAACACCTGCGAGGCTCCGCGCCGCACCTTTACCAGCACCTGTACTTCGCCCAGGTAGCCGATGGTATAGTTGATGGGCGTAATGTAGGGGCTGCCACCCACAGTAATCTGCGCCCCGTTGGGGTTGCTGGCTTGCAAAAAGCTCAGCTGGTAGGTGCGGGTTTCCTGGCTTTGGCTAGTATTGCCCAGGCGCAGTATAAACTCCGCTTCACCATTCGGGTCCACATTGTTCTTCACTGGTTCGGGTATTACCAGCTGCATTTCGTCACGTGGCTGCGAGCCTTCTTCGGTGGGGCAGCTGCTGGTACCGGCTACCAGTTCAAACACGGGTGTATTGTACACCGGATCTTTTTTGATATCAACCGAGAAGAAATCGCCGTTGTCGTCATCATCCAGCGTATAGCCAATAGTCGTGCTGTTGAGTACATTGTTCGATACGCTGCCACCTGTTTCCATTTTAAAGGCTACTTCTACGCCACCGCTGGCACCACTACCGGCTATTTCAAGGCCAATTTCGGCCGCTACAGTGGCGTCAATGTTCATAGCAAATTCTACCGTACTGCGCCGCGAGGCAGTGGTAGTAGTGGTGGAAGTAATGGGCCCTGCGGCACCGTCAAACGACAGGTTTTTATCGAAGGCCGCCCTTTTCTTGTTTTGCTCATTGTTGTTCAGCACCTGCTCCCAAATGCTGATTTGGTTGGCGTACTCCCGCTTTTTCTCCGGAGTGGTGCCCGGATTGTCAAGGAACATTTTCAGGGTCGGAATGATATTGCCTCGAATATGCTCTTCGGTATAGATATACTGTGTTTGAAAACCTTTGTTGGCAATGATCAGCTTCTTCTGCAGGCTGAGGCTACAGGGTGGCAGGTAGGTCAGCTCATTGGCTATCGAGTATATGAGGTTGAGCGCCGCACCAATAAATACATCGCCTTGGCTGCCTACTACACTGGGGTTGTTTGAAGTCGAAAAGTTTTGCGTGGTGGTGGTGCTCAGCACGGTTTCGTTGGCATTGCGGGTTTGGCTGCCCACGTTTACCGAGCCTTTGATGCTGCCCCAAATACTGGTGGTGGTGCTGATACCCAGGCCAGCTTGAAACTCGGTGCCGATTTTTACCTCGGCCCATGCGTTTATACTTCTATTGTTGGCCGCAAACATGGTCAGCGTGGTTTCATTGGTACGGCTGGTTTCCCAAAAACTAAAGCTGTTGTCGCCTGGAGGATCGTGCAGTATCATCAGGGGTATTTCGGGCGACACCGTAGTAAACGTGGCTGTATTGGCTTTTACGCCGGTTACCACCACGTTCCGGTTCAGCGTGGCGTTGGCACGGCCAAATCGATCGCTGAAGATGGCATTGAACGTTTTGAAGTGCGGTGCGATGATATTGGGAATACCCCCCTTCAGTTTTACTTCCGCATTCCCGTTGGTGAGCTTAAATGCCAGTCGTTCGTTTACATCTTCCTGCTGCACGTTGGTATTCAGGATGATGGAATCACCAATCGCCGGGCAGGTAGTGTTGCCCTGGCGCACCTGCATGGTAAAGGTGCGTTCTACTGCCTGCGGAATTACCACATAAGCATTAGGGGCACAGCTATTATCCAGCCCGCTGATGCTGATGACCGGCGGCCGTTCGTACACCATGTTCAGTACAGCATTGTCGGTGGTGATGTCGCGGGTCAGCGAGTCTTTTGAAGTACGGTTATTGAAGAAGTCGAGCAGGTCGAGATTGGTGACGTTGGAGCTTTGGCTGAACGATACCACCCGCACCTGGTAGCGCCGTGCCGGTAGTCTTATTTCGTAGTAGCCGGTCACCGGTTGGGTAGTCACCCGCTTGCGGAAGCAGGAGGGGCGTGGGTTGCCCTGGCCATCGGGCGGCAATAGGTCGTAAAAATCCAGCAAAGCGGTCCCAATAAACTCATTGCAGCCGGCAGTGAGGCGGCCCGAGATCACCCGCGTAGTGGTGTCGGTAAAGTTTACGTTGGCCACATTGCCACTCACCGGCAGGTTGATGAAGGGCGGATCGAACTGGTGATTGCGGAAGCGGGGCTCGTACCGATAAGTGCCCGGATCGCTGACGGAGTTAGCCCACAGGCCAAAGCCACCCGGCGGATTGAGGAACGTGGTGCGCATGAAAAACTGGTTGTCGCGAAACATTTCTACACTATCAATCGGGCAGTTCTGTATTTCTGTAGCGCCTGTTGAAGCATTGTTGCAGTCGGTACAGGTTTGAATGGTGCTGCCGGTTACACTGAAGACCGTTGTATCGCGGAAATTGGCTGGGTTGGGGTTGGTGGGTAAATTTTGCGACAGCCCACGTCTAAGAACCGAGGGATTGAATCCGTGGTTGGGCTTCGAAGGTCGTATTTCGAACTCTGTACTAGCGCCAACCAGGAGGTCTGGGTCACCGTAGTAGATATTTTGAATCAGGAAAGTGCCATCATCACCGGTGGTAGTGGTATATACATGTGAGGCAGGGCTGCCCATGATGTCCATTGTTTTTTTCACGGAGATGGTGATGCCTTTGACAGCTGTTTCATTTCTGCTGACAACTTTTCCCGCAATAGCGCCATTGGGTACCACCACTTTGATGCGTACCGAATCGGTAAAGTAGCTGGTACCACACACTGTGCTCACCCGGCGGTACCGCACCGTGTTGGGGAATACGGAGTCGGTAAGGATGTAAAATGGTGTGGACTGCTGGGGAGTTGCGGCGCTCCATGCACTCCAGGTCCCGTTGATGGAGTCGGCTTTTTGCCAGCTGATAGTGAGGCCTGGAAAGGCGATTGGATCTACCACAGATGTGACAGAATCGGGAAACAGTTCACGCTTGCGGGGAATGGTGTGAGCATTGCCAATTTGACCCCTGAACTGTGCTGCGGTGATGTTGGCCTGGTTTTCGTAGGCGCCCATGTCTACAATAGGGGCGGTGCCGTTGCCTGTATTGGCCACAAAGGGTACATCTACTCGGCGGGTAGCACCTGTAAAGTCAGTTGTGAGACTGAGCGTACCGTTTTCGCCGGCATCAATGGCTGGTGAGCAGCCGCTGATGCCCACACCGTCGTCGGCTGTGCGCCACAAGTTATCATTGCCATCGCCGTCGTTGATGTTGATGAAAACAGGGTCGGTGTTTTTATTGCCTGTGCCGGCTGGTACGCTGGCGCTTTGTACGGTGCTGTAGCTGATGGTAGAGAAGCCATTGTTGATAGCTGCATTGGTGGGGGCGGTATTGCCCCATACAATGCAGGTCATGAGTTTGGCGCCTGTAGCGCCGGTTACAAAAATGCCGCCACTATTGGTAGTAGCGCTGTTGCGGGCTACTGTACAATTGGTGAGCTGCAGGCCGCCGCCACTGCTGTAGGCGCCGCCACCGTTTACAGCGCTATTGCTCCAAAACACCGACTGTAAAATGTTGGGATTTCCCGACTCATTGTAAAAGCCGCCGCCATTACCGGTAGCTGCGTTTTGGGCAAACAGTACGTTGCGAATAGTGGGAGTAGAAATAATATTATACAAGCCGGCTCCGGTGGTGCCGTT
>CANHEC010000038.1 GCA_947459455.1 Chitinophagaceae bacterium | reverse complement strand
TTACCCGGCCCGGCTGTTGGTAGAGCAAGGCAATAAAATGATTGGGCTGCCGGTAGCCGATATTCAATGGGTAGAAGCCCGTGGCGACTACAGCGGCCTGCACACCGGACAACAAATGTTTTTGAGTAACCTAGGCATATCTGCACTGGAGCATAAACTGGATCCAGCCATTTTTCTCCGCATACACCGATCGGTGATGGTGAATGTGCACCACATACGCGAAGTACACCGCGAAGCCAGTGGGCCCCAGATAGTGCTCAGCAACGGCAGTGTGCACAAGGTGAGCCGCAGCTACACCGATGCGCTGAAAAAGCTGATGGTGTAAAAATATCGCTGTGCATTTGGCTGTTACTTTGCAGCCATGAAGCCCCTGCTCATTTACTGCTACGATGCCTACTGCGGTTGGTGCTATGGTTTTAGCCCGGTCATCAAACAGGTGTATGAAAACTACCAGGACCAACTGGACTTTGAGGTGCTGAGCGGCGGCATGATACCCGCCGAAAAGCCAGATCCCATTGGCCGTATGGCCGGCTATATAGCCGAGGCCTACAAAAATGTAGAAGCATTGACGGGTATCAAGTTTGGCGAAGATTATCTCTGGCACATTTTCAACCCCGACCTGAGCGACTGGTTTCCTGCCAGCGAAAAGCCGGCCATTGCGCTGTGCATTTTCAAAGACTACCGTCCGGGCGAAGCCGTATTGTTTGCCGCCGACCTGCAGTATGCGCTGCACTTCGAAGGCCGCGACCTGTGCGATGATGAAGCCTACCGGCACCTGCTGCACAAGTATGGTATTGAAGCAGATGATTTTTACAGCAAACTGAAAAGCGAGGAATACAAAGAGAAAGCCTATTACGAGTTTGCGCTGTGCAAGCAATTGCAGGTAAGTGGTTTTCCGGCGGTGCTGCTACAGGTAGCCGATCAAAAGTTTTACCTGGTAGCCCGTGGCTATACCAGCTATGCCGATCTCAGCCAGCGCATCGATCAGGTGCTGGCCAGTAATACCGCCTCATGATGCCCCTCTATCAACTAAAGGAACTGTGGCAACTGCCCAAAGAAGAACATGAAAGCGAAACCTACGAAGAAATACAGGTAGGCATCGTCTTCAAAGGGCACAACTTGTGGCTGCTGGCGGCGGCTATGGTGATAGCTTGCATTGGCCTGAATGCAGGCAATAGTGCAGCCCTCATTGGCGCCATGCTCATTTCGCCGCTGATGGGACCTGTAATCGGGTTTGCCTTCGGCCTCAGCATTCAAAGCCGTAGCATGATGAGGCTGAGCGTTCGCAATTGGCTCATCATGGTGGGTACCAGTTTGCTGGCATCTTCCTTGTTTTTTCTAATCACACCGTTTCACTACAGCACCAGCGAGCTGCGGGGTTTTACCGAAGGCACCATTTTCGATGTGATGCTGGCCCTGGTAGGCGGCGTGGCTGGGTTTATTGGTATCATTCGCAAAGAAGCTATCAAGGTGATAGCTGGCGTAGCTGTAGCTACTGCTTGCATTCCGCCATTGTGTACAGCCGGCTACGGGCTGGCTACCTGGCAGTGGAAGTTTCTATTGGGAGGCCTGTATTTTTTTCTCATCAATTGCTTTTTCATCGGGCTGGGTACCTGGCTGGCCAGCCGCGTGTTGGGCTACAACAGATACTACAAGCGGCCCGGTACCAGGCGGCCCCAGCTACGTGCCTGGATGACGCTGATTGGGCTGGCCTTGTTGGTACCCAGTATTTGGCTGGCCTTTCAAAAATGGCAGCAGCAGCGCTTTGATTATAAGGCCGACAACTACGTAGAGCAAATACAGCAGCGCTTTCCTGATCTGGTGATTGTAAAGCACAAAGCATTCAAAAAAGAACAGCAGCAGTATGTCGACATTTCGCTGCTGAACGATAGCAGCGATGTAACAGGCGCTGTACTGGATGAAGCCAACAGGCTGGATACCAGCATACAGGTCATTTGGCATTTTGCACCCGACAAAGCCAGCCGCGAAGCTGCCCGGCTACGGCAAGAAGTAAGACGACTGGATAGCATACTGCGGAGGCAGGATAGTATGTTGCAGCGATTGCAGCAAACGCCTTGAGCAATATCATTGTTACCGTATCTTCCTTCCACTTATTTGCATCCCTATGATAGTAACCGTCACACTGAACCCGTGTATTGATAAGAGCTCGAAAGTGGAGAAGATGAAACCGGAGAGCAAGCTGCGCTGTACCGAAGTGGTACACGAGCCCGGCGGTGGCGGCATCAATGTAAGCAAGGCGTTAAAGAAACTGGAAACAGCCTCCTTTGCTCTGTTTCCGGCGGGTGGCCACAATGGCGCCATGCTGCAAAGCCTGCTGAAAAAAGATGGCCTGCTGCACCACGCCGTGAACACCGAAGTAGAAACCCGCGAAAACTGGATCGTGCTCGAAACGACCACAAATAATCAATATCGTTTCACCTTTCCAGGCCTGTCGGTAGAAGAGAAAGCCATTGTAACACTGATCGATGATATCAAAGCGTTTTCGCCCTCATACATTGTGGCCAGTGGCAGTTTGCCACCGGGCCTGCCGCCTTATTTCTACGGGCTCATTGTAAAAACAGCCAATGCGCTGGGTGCCAAATGCATTGTAGATACTTCGGGCGAAGCACTGGAAGCACTCCGCGGCCGAAAAGCTTTTTTAATCAAGCCCAACATTGGCGAGCTGTGCAAGCTGCTGGGCAAAGATTATATCGACAAAGCCGACGTACCCCATGCGGCCCGGCAGGTGCTGCAAGATGGTTTTGCTGAGATGGCTGCCGTTTCTATGGGCCCGTTGGGTGCATGGCTGGTCACGGAGAGCGAACAGTTTTTTGCGCCCGCCCCCGATGTGCCCAAGCGCAGCACAGTAGGCGCCGGTGATAGCATGGTGGCCGGTATTACCTACATGCTGCAAAAAGGCGGCAACCTGCTGGATGTCATCAGCATGGGCGTGGCTTGTGGTTCCGCCGCTACCATGAATGAGGGTTCACAACTTTTCAATGCTGAAGACGCGTACCGGCTGTACCATCAGGTGCGGCAGTCGGTGTAGCGCCAGCTCCCTTATTTTGCAGCCAAACGGCTTGCTTGTTATGCGTGGTAAAAGATTGTTGTGGACATGGCTGCTGGTAGCCATCTGCCAGCTCTCGTTGGCGCAGCGCACCGATGCGGTGTTGCAGCAAAAGCTGCTTGCACTTTGCCAAGGCTTTGGTGGCAGCATTGGTTTTTACGTAAAAGACCTGCGCAGTGGCCGCGTAGCCAGCTATCAGGCCGATACGGTGTTTCCCACTGCCAGTATTGTAAAAGTGCCCATTCTGCTGGGCATCATGGACAAGCTGGAAAAGAACGAACTGCAATACCACCAGCGTCTGCTGTACAAAGATTCGCTGCTCTATCCCGGTGAAGACATTCTGGGATCATTTAAAAGCGGCGAGTCGATTGAACTGAGCAAGCTGATGATGCTGATGTGTACCACCAGCGACAACAGCGCATCGCTGTGGCTGCAGGCACTGGCGGGTGGTGGCAGCCGCATCAATGAACTGCTACGGCAGCAGGGCTGTACTGCCACGTTTGTAAACAGCCGTACACCCGGCCGCGAAGAAGCCCGCCGCCAGTATGGCTGGGGCCAAACCACACCGGCCGATATGGTGCGCCTGTGGGAAACATTGGTGAAACGACAGTTGCTGAGCAACCATAGCAGCGAACGCATGCTGAAAATATTGGGTCGCAACTATTGGGATGAGGAAGGCTTAAGTGCCATTCCGGCGGGCGTATTTGTGGCCAGCAAAAATGGAGCGGTGGATGCCAGCCGCAGCGAAGTGATGTATGTAAATGCCGGAAAGCGTCCCTATATCCTGGCTGTGTTTACCAAAAACAATACCGACAAAAGCTGGACACCTGACAATGAAGCGTGGGTACTAACCCGGCGCATCAGCCAATTGGTGTGGAACTATTTTAGCGGCCGATGATGCAGTGGAGCAAAGCGATACTCAGCTTTTACAAGCAGCTGAAGCCACCCGCCATAGCTGGGCTGGCCGAAGTATTATATCCCTTTCAAGATAAAGAGGTGTGGCATGGTATGGAAGCATTTTACCAACGCTACTATGCCGATAGTGCGCCACGCCTGATATTGGTGGGCATCAATCCCGGTCGATACGGCGGTGGTGTTACCGGGCTGCCCTTTACCGATCCTATCCGGTTGAAAGATGCCTGCGGCATTACCAATCCCTGGCCACGTAAGCCTGAGCTGAGCAGCATTTTTATGTACGAAATGATGGAGGCTTTTGGCGGCGTGGCGGCGTTTTACAAGCAGTGTTATTTCACCTCAGTGAGCCCGCTGGGCTTTGTGCGGCAGGGCAAAAACATCAATTACTACGACGATCGTGCCCTGGCGGCAGCCATTCGCCCTTTTGCTATTGATTGCATGCAGCAGCAATTGCAATGGCCGATTCGCCGGTCCGTGTGCTTTTGTATAGGCGAAGGCAAAAACTGGCAATACCTGCAGGCGCTGAATGATGCACATGGCTGGTTTGAGCACCTCGAGCCACTACCCCATCCACGGTTCATAATGCAGTACAAGCGGCGCCATATGGATGAGTACATTCAGCAGTACATAGAGGCACTGGGCCGCTACGGCACCGGCACCGTTGCTGTGTAAGTTCTGTTTGCGCATTCGGCCGGTTTCGATTTACTTTTATCGCCCTTCTTTACGTGGCGGCTGGTACCACTGGCTGCTTGCTCATTATACTCTCATGAAAAAGCTTTTTCTGCTCGATGCATTGGCCCTCATTTACCGGGCATACTACGCTCTCATCCGCAATCCGCGTATTACCAGCACCGGGCGCAATACCAATGCACAGTTTGGCTTCACCACCACGCTGTTCGATCTCATCAATAAAGAAAAGCCCACGCACCTGGCCGTTTGCTTTGATACGCATGCGCCTACCGAGCGGCATACCGACTTTACCGACTACAAGGCCAACCGCCAGGAAGCACCGGAAGACCTGCTGGCCGCCCTGCCCGATATCAAGCGCATCATTCAGGGCTTTAATATTCCCGTGGTAGAAGTAGATGGTTACGAAGCCGATGATATCATTGGCACCGTGGCCTGGCAGGCTGCCGACCTTGGCTACGAAGTGTATATGGTAACACCCGACAAAGACTATGGCCAGTTGCTGACAAAGCCGGGTGTTTTCATCTACAAGCCAGCCGCGTTCGGCAATGGTCCGGAAGTGCTTACTGCTACAGATATCTGCCAAAAGTGGGACATTGAAAATGTGGGGCAGGTAATAGATATGCTGGGTATGATGGGCGATGCGGTAGACAATATTCCCGGTATACCCGGCGTGGGCGAAAAAACAGCTGCCAAATTGCTAAAGCAGTATGGCAATATGGAAGCGGTATTGGCCGATGCCGACAACATAAAAGGCGCCCTCGGCGAAAAGATTCGCAACGGCAGGGAGCTGGCCATCATGAGTAAAAAACTGGCCACCATCATTACCGAAGTACCGGTGCAGTTTCACGAAGAAGACTACCGGCTGTCGGAGTGGAACACCGAAGCATTGAAAGAGGTGTTTACCGAACTGGAGTTTAAAACACTGGGGCGCCGCATACTGGGCGAAGGCTTTGATGCACTGGCTGGCATGGCCCAGCAGGGCGTGCAGCAAGATCTGTTTGGCAATGCGGTAGCCACACCAGCTGCGCCAGCCAAAGCCAGCGAAGAACCCGAGGTGGTCGAAGCGGCCCACAACATTCACAACACGCCACATACCTATCACCTGCTGAGCACTGCTGCCGACATAGATGCCTTTGTACAAACGGCCCTGCAGCAATCGGAGATCTGCTTTGATACCGAAACGACGAACATTGATGCCAACCGGGCTGAATTGGTGGGCATGAGTTTCGCCTTTACAGCACACGAGGCATACTACATTCCCTGCCCGGCCGATCGGGCAGCTACGCTGGGCATCCTGCAGCAGCTGGCACCACTGTTCAGCCATAGTGGCATCACCTGGATCGGGCAAAACATCAAATACGACCTGCTGGTGCTGAAGTGGTACCAGGTGGCATTGGCAGGACCCGTGTACGATACCATGCTGGCACACTACGTGGCCGAGCCCGAAGGCAGGCGCAGCATGGATTTGCTGGCAGCGCAGTACCTCGGCTATCAGCCCGTGAGCATAACGGAGCTCATTGGCAAAAAAGGCAAAGACCAGGGCAATATGCGGGATGTGGACATTGAAAAAGTGAAGGACTACGCTGCCGAAGATGCCGACATTACCCTGCAGCTGAAACAGCAGCTGGCACCGCTGGTAAAAACCAGACAAGTAGAAGAAGTGCTGAACAAAGCCGAAAACCCATTGGTAAATGTGCTGACCGATATGGAGTTTGAAGGCGTACGCATAGACGAAGCCTTTTTGAACGACTATAGCAAAGCACTGGAGCAGGATGCACAAGCCGCCGAAAAGCGGGTGTACGAACGAGCGGGAGTGCGGTTCAACCTTGCTTCGCCCAAGCAGCTGGGCGAGGTGTTGTTCGACAAACTGCAACTGGATCCCTCGGCCAAAAAAACAAAAACAGGCCAGTACCAAACCGGTGAAGATGTACTGCTGAAGCTAGCAGCCAAAGGACATGACATTGTAGAAGACATTCTCACCTTTCGGGAACTCACCAAATTGAAGAGTACCTATGTAGATGCGCTACCCCAACTTATCAACCCTAAAACGGGCAGGGTACACACTACGTACGCACAGGCTGTAGCGGTTACCGGACGGCTCAGCAGCAATAACCCCAACCTGCAAAACATACCCGTTCGCACCGATCGGGGGCGTGAAATACGCAAAGCCTTCATCCCCCGTGATGATCAGCATGTACTCATCAGCGCCGACTATTCGCAAATAGAACTGCGCATTGTAGCGGCCATCAGTGGCGATGAAAACATGTGCGCCGCCTTCCGCGATGGCAAAGACATTCACACGGCCACCGCAGCCAAAGTATATGGCATAGCCGAAGAGGAGGTAACCAAGGAACAACGCTACAAAGCCAAGAGTGTCAACTTTGGCATCATTTATGGACAGGGCGCTTTCGGCCTGGCCGATAACCTGGGTATTTCACGCAGCGAGGCCAAAGAGATCATCGACAATTACAAGCGGGAGTTTGCCGGCATTCAGCGCTACATGGACAATACCGTCAACTTTGCCAAAGAGCACGGCTATGTACAAACCCTGCTGGGCCGCAAGCGCTGGCTGCGTGATATTCATTCCAGCAATTTCACGGTGCGTGGCTTTGCCGAACGCAACGCCATCAACAGCCCCATACAAGGCACTGCGGCCGATATGATCAAGCTGGCGATGATCAAAATTCATGCTGCCATGCAGCAGCAGGGCTTTAAAAGCAAGATGATACTGCAGGTGCACGATGAATTGATCTTCGATGCCTTGCAAAGCGAGGCCGAAGCACTGAAAAGCCTGATCGTAGATTGTATGCGCACAGCTTTACCGCTGCCCAACGGTGTGCCTGTAGAGGCCGAAGCAGGCATGGGGCGCAACTGGCTGGAGGCCCACTAGTTGGCAGCGTGGCGTCAGGTTATTGGCCGGCGGCTGCTTTGGCTGCGGCCTCCTTTTGCTTGGCGGCGTCTACTATCTTTTTTACATCGGCCAGTAGCTGGCGGGCATCGTATACAATGCCGTCTTTGATGGTGTATTTCACCCCACCGCGGCGTATTACTTCGTTTCGCTCGTTCAGCTCTATGGCACCGGTGCCGTATAGCACCTGCAGGTTTTTCAGCGGGTTGGCATCTATCAGCACCAGGTCGGCCAGCTTGCCTTCCTCCAGCGATCCGATTTCTTTATCAGCCCCCAGCGCCTGCGCTCCGTACAGCGTAGCTGAGCGTATCACTTCGAGCGGATGAAAGCCCGCTTCTCGCAACAGCTCCAGTTCGCGGATGTAGCCAAAACCATAGGTTTGGTAAATAAAGCCGTTATCGGAGCCTGCTGTAACGCGACCACCACGGTTCTTGTATTCATTCACAAAAGCCATCCACAGCTGATAGTTTTTCTTCCATGCTACTTCCTGCTCGGTACCCCAGCTAAACCAGTACGAGCCGTGGCTGACGCGGTTCGGGCCGAAGAATTTCCACAACGATGGCAGCGTGTACACACCATGCCACTCTGCTGTGCGGGCTTTATGCAGGTCGCGGTTGGCTTCGTAAATGTTGAACGTTGGATCCAGCGTGAAATCCAACGACAACAACTCATTCATCACTTTGTTCCAATGGTCGCTGTAGGGCGGTGCAGCCTGCTCCCACAGTTTACCCGCTTCTTCAAATCTGTTTTGCTCGTTGTTGTAGTTATAGTCCAGCGGGTACTGCTGCACCGTTTGTTTGGTAAAAAGTGCTTCGGGTAGCCCATACCAATGTTCCATGCTGGTAAGGCCTGCAAGGGCCGATTGCAGCACATTCCAGCGGGCCACATCCAGCTGGGCGTGGTGGCAGGCCGATCGCAAGCCGAGGCGTTTGTTCTCCCGAAGCGCTGCATCCATCACCTCAGGCTTGGCACCAAAAAACTTGATGCCATCCGCACCCTTGCGGGCATTTTCATTTACCCAGGCACGGGCCTGCTCAGCCGTAGTAATGGGCCCTGCATGACCCTGCCCGAATGCTGTGTAAGCATAAATACGTGGAGCGGTGATTGTATTAGCGGCACTTTTACGCTTGTGCTCCAGCACCCAGTCCAGTCCATTGCCGGCCGATGGATCGCGGATGGTAGTAATGCCATGCGCCATCCACAGCTTGAACACGTACTCAGCGGGTGTACCCTGCGCCGATCCGCCAATATGGCCATGCATGTCTATCAGGCCGGGCAGTGCATACAGGCCGGTGCCATCCAGCTCTACCCCACCGGGCTTCAGCCGTGGGCGGTTGTTGCTATCAATGGGTACGCCGGGGTAGCCTACCGAGGCGATGCGCACCAGCCGGTTGCCCTCAATCACAATATCCATCGGACCCTGCGGAGGCGCACCAGTACCATTAATCACGGTCACACCGCGGATAATCAGTTGCGGATAGGGGCCCTTGCCCTCTTTTACTTCGGGTGCTTTGGCGATGGGCTGTGCAGCCACCGCCGCTAGCAGGCAGGCAGCCAGTGCCAGGCATACTATTCGTTGCATACAGGTTGGTTGTTCAGGTTGGTGCCAGTAAGGTACGGTGTAGCCGCATTGCATGCAGCACGTCGGCCAGCCAAGGCGGATAAGCATCAGGGGCTCTCATCAGCTGTGCACCCATCAGCGGTTGTTCCTGCCCGCCGCACTACTCCTCCCCCGCTGTGGCGGGGTGCGGGGTAGTGTCGTTGGTCAGGCAGCCCTTCGGCTGTTTCGCTTTATTCAGCTATCTCCACCACCATTTCTATTTCTATGCACATGCCGTTGGGCAGCGCATTGGTACCTACTGCACTGCGGGCATGTTTGCCTTTTTCGCCAAACACGGCCACCATCAGGTCGCTAAAGCCATTCATCACCTTGGGCTGGTCGCCAAAGCCATCGGTACAGTTTACCAGGCCCAACACTTTTACGATGCGTTTCACCTTGGTCAGATCGCCACCCAGGGCCTGGCGCAGGGTGGCCAGCAGCTGCAGGCCGGTCAGGCGGGCTGCGGCATAGCCTTGCTCTATCGTCAGGTCGGCCCCCAGCTTACCCTTCGTGGTCACGCCATTGGCATCGGTGGGGCCATGCCCCGAGGTAAACAGCAGGTTGCCGGTACGCACCCATTTTACATAGTTGGCAATGGGGGCGCTGGTGGGCGGCAGGGTCAGGCCCAGGCGCTGCAGGTTTTCATCGGGGCTGGTTTGGCCCTGGCTACAAAAACTGATGCTGAGTAGCAGCGGTAGGAGCAGGTGGCGAAGCATGGTAAAATCGTT
>CANHEC010000037.1 GCA_947459455.1 Chitinophagaceae bacterium | reverse complement strand
GTGGTTTTTGCGCTGCATCAGGTCGCGTACCAGCGTCACTTTTTCATCGTAGCGGCGGTTACACTCGTCCAGCGGCAGGGTTTCTATGTCCTCGTTGTCTATGTCCAGCTGTATCAGCCCTATCACCGCGTAGTTGATGATGCCTTTGAATTCCGACGGAATATCATCATCCACCAGCTGGGTGCTTTGCTCCTGCAGCTGCCGTATGCGCCGGGCTTTTATATAAATCTGATCGGCTACTGAAATAGGGCGCAGTACCCGCCAGCTGGTGCCGTAGTCGGCTGCCTTTTTCATGAAAATATCTTTGGCAGCGCCAATCACTGCATCGTATTGTTCCAGCGTTTTCGTCATGCGTTGTGGTACTTTTACCGGCGGCCCAAAAGTAAAGCTTCGCCTACTACCATGTACACGCTCAATTGCCGGGGAAGAATGGTGACACTGGACCAGCCAGTCGTCATGGGAATTCTCAACGTAACGCCCGACTCTTTTTTTGATGCCAGCCGGGTGCAAAGCCTGCAGCAGGTGGTAGACCTTGCCGGCCAGATGCTGGAGGAGGGGGCGCTCATCCTCGATTTGGGTGGCCAAAGCACCCGCCCCGGCGCCGAAGAAGTGGGCCCTGCCGCCGAAGCCGATCGGGTGGTGCCCGCTATCGAGGCCGTGCTGCAAGCCTTTCCCCACAGCCTCGTCAGTGTCGATACTTTTCACAGCACCGTAGCCGATTCAGCCCTGGCAGCCGGTGCCCACCTGGTAAATGATGTGAGCGGCGGCGTGCTGGATGCCGCCATGCTGCCTACCGTGGCCCGCTGGCGGGTGCCCTACGTGTGCATGCACATGCGGGGGCGGCCGGCTACCATGCAGGGCATGGCGCAGTATACCGATGTGGTGGTCGATCTCATTGATTATTTCGCCGAGCGGCTGACAGCCTGCCGCCAGGCCGGCGTGCACGATGTTGTCATCGATCCGGGCTTTGGCTTTGCCAAAACCACGGAGCAAAATCTGGAGCTGCTTCGGCGCCTGCGGGCCCTGCAGGTATTGGAGCGCCCGCTGCTGGCCGGCCTCAGCCGCAAGCGCACCGTGTACCAAACCTTGGGCACCTCGGCCGAACACGCCCTCAATGGCACCACCGTGCTCAATACCGTGGCCCTGCTGCACGGCGCCAGCATCCTGCGGGTGCATGATGTACGGGAGGCCGCCGAAGCCATTACACTCATTACCGCCATGCAGCAGGCAGGTGCCGGCAGCAGCACGGCCGCATAGTTTCAAACAGTTTTTTTGGGGCATTCAGCGGCTGTACCTCTTTCAGCTGCGGTGGCCCCCTGTCAGCACTACGCCTTCCCCGCCGGAGCGGGGTGCGGGGTAGTGTCTTCCATGGGGCAGCCCATCGGCAGTAGTGCATAGCCCGGCAGCCCCGGCAGCAGCCGCTTGCTTTTTGTTACCCGGCTGTGTTGGCAGCCCGCTGTTTCGTTTCACATTATCATGTGGTTGTCGCCCCTGTGCTGGCCGGCCAATTTTGCCGGCAACTAATCACACTCCCGCTTATGAACCGCTTACCCCTGTTATGCTGCTTACTATTGGCCTTTGTTTTTCAGGCGCAGGCACAGCCGCTGCTACTCAACAACAATGATGGGCTAGAGCTACGTGCTCAACTCAGTAGCCAGTCGGCCATTCTCTTTTCCAACAAAACCCGCCAGCTATGGGTGACAGACGGCACTGCTGCCGGTACCCGCCCGCTCAATGTGGCCCCCACATTCGAAGCTTACGGAGCAGTCATCAATGGCACCATGTACTTCAGAGGGCATACCGCCGCACACGGCTCTGAGCTGTGGGCTACCGATGGCACCGAAGCCGGCACCCGGTTGGTGCTCGATATGGAGCCCGGTGCGGCCAGCAGCGCCCCTTCTGATCGGTTCGTAGTACTCAACAACAAGCTGTATTTCTCCGCCTTTCGCACCGGCTTCGGCCGCGAAATCTGGCAGTCGGACGGCACCGCTGCCGGCACCCGCCTGCTCCTCGATATTGTGCCCGGCGTGGGCAGCAGCAACAGCGAAAACCTGTTCAAGCTGTTTACCGATGGCAACCTGCTGTACTTTGTAGCAGGTACAGCCGCCACCGGCCCCGAGCTGTGGCGCACCGATGGTACCGAGGCCGGCACTTTTTTGCTGAGAGATATTTACGCCGGTGCAGCTTCTTCTACCCCCATGCTGTTGGGCACCTACAATGGCGAACTTGTATTCACAGCCGAAGATGCTGCAACGGGCGCCGAGCCGTGGCTTACCAATGGCACCGTAGCAGGCACCCGCCGCCTGGCCGATATTGCCCCCGGCGCTGCTTCATCCACACCCGATCAAATGGCGGTTTTCAACGGGCAGCTGCTATTTACTGCCTTTCACCCGGCTACCGGCCACGAGCTGTACATCAGCAACGGTAAGGCCGCCGGCACCCGCCTGCTCAAGGATATTTACGAGGGCTCGCCCAGCGCCATGCCTACCCTGGTAAATGGGGTAGCCATCAATGGGCAATTCATTTTTGCAGCCTATTCCCAGGCTACGGGCCTCGAGCTGTGGCGCACCGATGGGACTACTGCCGGCACCACCTTGTTTTATGATGCATTTGCCGGTAATGGCGATGGGTTTCCGTTCATTTTTAGCTCGCAGCACTATGCCCAGCCCAACGAAGGTTTGTTCAAAGGGCAGCTGTTTTTCTTTTCTGCCTTCAGCGCTACCCAGGGCTTCGAAGTACATGTAAGCGATGGTACGCCGGCAGGTACCCGTGTTCTGAAGGATATCAATCCCGGCTTCAATGACGGCCTCATCGATTTGAAATGGCTGTATACCAGTGGGCATTTCTACTTCTGTGCATATCATCCGGGCACAGGGCAAGAGCTGTGGCGTACCGATGGAACGACGGCAGGCACCACCTTGTTTGCTGACCTGAACACCAAACCCGGCGAGGGTAGCGATCCGCTGCCGGTTACGGTGGTCAGTAATCATTTGCTCATCGAAGCGAATAACGGCGATGTAGCCAGCAGCACCTATAATGATTTGTTCAGCATAGCAGGCATTGAGCAGCCGCTGCCTGCCCGCCTGCTGCAGTTTGGAGGGCGGCGTACAGCGCAGGGCGCCACGCTGCAGTGGCAGATAGCCCAGCCGCTGGGCCTGCAGCAGTTTGAGGTGCTGCGCAGTGTAGATGGCGAACGCTTTGAGGTGGCTGGCCAACTGCCGTTTGTGCAGGGCAGGCTGCAGTACGAGTGGACCGATGCCAGCGCCGCCGGCAAGCCCGTATTGTATTACCAGCTGCGCATGAAAGATGTGGATGGCAAAACCAAGCTATCGCAGGTGCTGGCCCTGCCCGTGCTGGACGGGACCGGCATCAAGGCCGTAGCCGCCGGTAGTTGGATCAAGCTGCAGTACAAGCTGCCAGCAGCCAATGCCCGGGTGTCCATTCACGATGCCGCAGGGCGCTTGCTGCACCAGACCGTGCTGCCCAATACCGAAGGCCACTGGCAGTGGCAGCCGGCCAAGG
The DNA here is from genome assembly GCA_947459455.1 of Chitinophagaceae bacterium. Classification (GTDB taxonomy): domain Bacteria; phylum Bacteroidota; class Bacteroidia; order Chitinophagales; family Chitinophagaceae; genus Phnomibacter. Next base: position 6,399 of record CANHEC010000037.1, on the reverse strand, counting down.
CACATGCTGGCCAGCAGGTACTGTACATCGGTGTGCACAGCGGCAGCCAGCGCTACCAGCAGACCATTTTCTTCTAACCCGATTGTTTTTGAGCAATTCGTTTTTATTATAACCACACACACCAACCGGCAAGGGCTTCCGAAAGGAGGCCCTTGCTTTTTTTGGGCTACAAGTTTTTATACATGTCGTGGTTGGTACCGTGGTGCTCAAAGCTGCCGGCGTATACAAATCCGTGTTTTTCATAAAAGCGAACAGCGGCGGAATTGCCAGCCTGCACACCACCCCATAGCAGCAGGCGGCTGGCTCCCAGGCTTTTACATGCTGCTTCCACCCACCCAAGCATCGGTCCTGCCAGTCCTTGGCCTTGCCAGGCATCGCCTACCGAAGGGGCCAGTGTAAAATCGGTGACTGGGTGGGGAGCCAGCCCGTACGACTGCCAGCGGGCAGCATCGTGGGGCAGGTAGCTGCGCCATACTACAAAGTACCCGGCCAGCTCGCCGCCAGGCAGCAAGGCCACATAGCCGGTATGGGGCTGCGGCCCTTCGTAAAACGCCCGGATGCCGGCTTCATCGGCCGCATGTGGGGCGAACCGCGAACGGGTAAGTGCCGACAAGCCTTGCAGGTATTGGATAAGTGCAGGTACATGGGCGGGCTGCAGCACCTGAAAAGAAAAGGAAGGCAAAGCTGGCAGGCTCATAAAAACAAAAAAGCAGGTTAAGGTGGAAAGAGAGACCAAGGGCTTTCGTGAAGCTACGGTGGTTGCCGGTTGCGGGGTATATCATTTTCCCCGAAATTCGCAACCTCAAAAGACCGCAATCGATTATGGCCGAAGTGATTAAAATGCCCCGACTGAGCGATACGATGACCGAAGGCGTGATCGCCGCCTGGCACAAAAAGGTGGGCGACAGTGTGAAAAAGGGCGACCTGCTGGCAGAAGTGGAGACAGATAAGGCCACCATGGAGCTGGAAAGCTATAAGGACGGGACCATTTTGCACCTGGGCACCGCTGCCGGCGGCAAACTGCAGGTAGACGATCTGCTGGTAATAGTGGGCAACCCCGGCGAAGACATCAGTAGCCTGCTGACAGCTGGTAGTGCTGCTCCAGCCGCCACACCCAGCGCAGCCCCCGCCGCCGCAGCCCCCGCTGCGCCAGCCGCCGCTGCTGCCAGCCTCGATCTGAATGCAATAGAAGAGGTGGTGCTGATGCCTCGCCTGAGCGATACCATGACCGAAGGCGTAATAGCCAACTGGGCCAAAAAAGTAGGCGATACCGTGAGCAAAGGCGATGTGCTGGCCGAAATAGAAACAGACAAGGCCACCATGGAGCTGGAAAGCTACAAGAATGGGGTGCTGCTGTACCAGGGCGCTGCCGCCGGCGAAAAAATTCAGGTCAATGATCTGCTGGCCATCATTGGCGCAGCCGATTTCAAAATAGACGAAATAGTAGCCGCTGCCAAAAGCGGGGCTACCACAGCGCCTGCCGCTGCTGCTGCCGAGCCTGCCACTGCTGCAGCCACATCCGCCCCGGCTGCCCCTGCCGCTGCGCATGCTGCGGCCCCGGTGGTAGTAAATAGCGGCCGCATATTGGCCAGTCCGCTGGCTAAAAAGCTGGCTGCCGATAAAGGAATTGATCTGCGCTATGTAAAGGGCAGCGGCGACAATGGTCGCATCATTAAGCAAGATGTGGACAGCTATGTGCCCACTGCTGCCCCTGCTGCCAGCACCGCTGCACCAGCCCCTGCAGGTGCCGAAGCCGCTCCGGCTGCCGCCCCTGCCGTGGTAGCACCGTTTGTGCCTGGTGGCGCTGGCGAAGGCTATGCCGATACGCCCAACAGCCAAATGCGCAAGGTGATTGCCAAGCGCCTCAGCGAAAGCAAATTCAGTGCACCGCATTTCTATCTGAAGATGGAAATAAACATGGACAACGCCATGGCGGCCCGCACCAAGCTGAATGAAATCAGCCCGGCCAAGATCAGCTTCAACGATATGATCATTAAGGCGGCGGCCATGGCCCTGCGCAAGCACCCGGCAGTCAACAGCAGTTGGATGGGTGATTTCATCCGCACCTACCAGCACATTCACATTGGTATGGCAGTAGCCATCCCCGACGGTTTGATTGTGCCGGTCATTCGCTTTGCCGACCAAAAAACACTGAGCCAGATAGCTGCCGAAGCCAAAGACCTGGGAGGTAAAGCCAAGGGCAAGAAGCTGCAGCCGCAAGAGTTCACCGGCAATACCTTTACCATCAGCAACCTTGGTATGATGGATATCGACGAGTTTACGGCCATTGTAAACCCGCCGGACAGCTGCATATTGGCCGTAGGCAAAATAAAAGAGGAAGTATACCGCAATGAGCAGGGCGAGCTTGCGGTGCGCAACATCATGAAGCTGACACTGAGCTGCGACCACCGCAGTGTAGATGGCGCTGTGGGTGCAGCTTTCATGCAAACGCTGAAGGCTTACCTCGAAAACCCGGTAACCATGCTTGTGTAGTACTCCACCTTTTTTTCGACACCTGTAACAGTGGATCCGGCTACCGCAGCCGGATCCATTTTTTTACAACTATCACAGTGTTTGTTGGCCATTTTCACGCTGGCCAATTATTGGCCATTTTCCACCAGCGGGAACACAGCAACGCTGTCAGCGCAGTTTTTGTAGCAATGCTACTACAGCCGCTGTAGTACTGATGACTGTTGCGCTATCGTAATAGTTGAATAAGCCGTTCGCACCGGTCCGGCGTACCGGATGCCACTACATTTGATCAGAATATCCCGTGGCTGGAAAGCACATGGCTGTGAGCGTAGATGACAGCAGCATTAGGAAGGCTGCCTAAATTTTTTCGGGTATGGCCTATCGCCGATCATTATTGCAGTACGCATTGCTGGCTTCCATAGCCACTATTGCGTTTACCGCCAGCCTGCTTTATTTACACAGCCGCTCTACCCGCATCGAAAACAATATAGAGGGCCTTCACCAATACATCTACCAACTCAATGATCTGGAGATACGCTTGCGCCAATCGGCTACCGAGCTATATGCCAGCAAGCAGCAATCGGCTACCGAACTGAAAGCATGGACGGATGCCACCCGCCAAAAGATCAATACTCGTTTGGACAGTCTTCGGCTGTCTGCCCTGCAATACCCCAATGTGTGGCCATATTACCTGGCCATGCGCCGCGAGGTAGAAGAGCGTTTGCAGGAAAGTACCCGCCAGCTGCTGACAGGGCATGCGGTGGCTGCCAATGGCGATACCAGTCTGCATGCTTTTTTGTCGGAACAGATGTTGGTAATTGTATCGGGCGTTCGAAAAGAATCCAGTGCAGCCATTAATACCTTGTTTGCGCAGCTCAACAGCGGACAAACAGAACTACGGAGGAACCTGATCCAGAGAATTTCAGTCAGCATTGGCGGTTTCATGATGGTAACTGTCCTGCTGCTGATTGCATTTTGGCATATGCGCCGGTACAAGGCTGGCAAAAGTGCCAGCGATCTGCGCTACAAGTACCTGGTGGAAGAGTCGGGCTTTATTACTGCGTTGCTCAATCGGGATGGTATTATTCAGTACATCAGCCAGCCCATCTTCGATATTGGTGGCTACAAGCCGGCCGAGCTCATTGGACTGAGATGGGATACACTATTGGCAGACGATTCGAAATACATAGCCCGCCAGTTTGAAACCAATAGCGACCGTGCCAAACTGATGCAGCAACTGGAGTTTAAGGTGAAGTGCAAGAACGGTGAAGAAAAGTGGTTGTCGGGTCAGCTGTTTCCTATACGGGATGAAGCAGGTATGCTACGCGAAGTGCAAGTGGTGGTATGGGATGTGCACGAGGAAAAGCAGACCCGCCAACTGGTAGAGCAACTGCAACTGGAGAAAGACCGGCAGCAGCAGCTGATGCAAAACCTGATAGACACCGTGCCGGCGGGTGTGTTTTTGAAAACGGTGGATGGGCGTTTTGTAATGGTGAATCACTACATGCAAACGCTGACCGGCTACTCGCCTGCCGATATGCTGCAACGACGGATAGCCGACGTGGCAGAGGATGAAAATCTGCCGCTGTACGAATCGTCGGATGCGCAGATACTGGAAACACTCAGCCCCGTGACCTATGAGCACTGGTATACTGCCAGCAACGGCCGGCAGCGCTACCTTGTTACTACCAAGTATCCGCTCATGGGGGCCAATGGCCAGCTGGAGTATATCGCAGGTATTTCTACCGACTTCACTGCGCAGAAAGAGCAGTCGATGCTACTGGAAAAAGCGAAAGCTGAGGCCGAGGAAGCGAAGCATTCGCAAGAGGTTTTCATGGCTAACATCAGCCACGAAATACGCACCCCCATGAATGGCGTGCTGGGTATGACCAACCTGCTGCAGCAAACGCAGCTGACTGCTGAGCAACATGAGTATCTGCAAGCCATACACGAATCGGCGCTGAGCCTGGTGTCGCTGATCAATGACCTGCTGGACTTCTCCAAAATACGCTCCGGCAAGTTCGATTTTGATAATCGTCCTTTTGATCCTCGTAAGGTGTTTGAAAAGTGCATGAAGCCTTTCCACTTGAAAGCGAGAGAAAAAATGATAGCGGTAGAACTGCAGATACATGAGAGTGTGCCAGCCTGCCTGATGGGCGATGCCCTGCGGCTGGAGCAAATCATCATCAACCTGGTAGGCAATGCTGTTAAGTTTACACAAGAAGGTGGCGTAAAGGTGCAGGTGACAGCACAGCCCCTGGCCGATAATGGCCAGCAAGGAAAGATGCAACTGCACTGCCGAGTGACGGATACAGGGGTGGGCATACCAGCCGGCCGTTTGCAGGCGGTGTTCGATGCGTTTGTACAAAGCAGCGTCAACTCGAGCCGCAAGTTTGGCGGTACCGGCCTGGGCCTGGCCATTGTAAAGCAGCTGGTAGAAATGCAGCAGGGTACCGTGACTGTAGAAAGCAAAGAAGGTGAGGGCAGTGTGTTCGACATTGTTATACCATATGCAGTAGCCAATGTAGCCGACCTGCCGGTGGCCGATTGGCAACAGGCCCAGGTAGCTGCTGGTCTGCTGGAAGGGCTGCGCATATTGGTGGCCGAAGACAATTCAATAAACCAGAAAGTAATAGTAAATACGCTGTACAAACAGGGCGCTGAAGTAGTGCTGGTAGACAGTGGTACCGAGGCCATTGCCTGTATGCAACGGCAACGCTTTGATTTGGTACTGATGGACCTGCAGATGCCTGTAATGGGCGGGCTGGAGGCTACGCAACTCATACGCCGTCAACTGCGCAGTAAAACACCGATAGTGGCCATGACTGCCGATGCGCTAAAGGATGAGCAGGAACGCTGCCTCGCTGCTGGCATGCAGGCTTTTGTATCCAAGCCGTTTGAACCCACCGAATTGTTTGCCCTCATCAGGCGACTGACCGGCCGCAATGATGAAACTACCGTCGTTGCCGAGCAACCACCACCACCACCCACTATGGCACCCACTCCTGCCGCAGCCCTGCCTGCCGAGCACCGCGAAACCACCATCGACCTGACGCCGCTGCACACCATTGCCAACGGCGATAAGCGCTTTATTGATGAAGTGCTCAAAACCTTTGTACGCACCATCCCCGACAAGTTGGGAGGACTGAAAGCCGCCATGGAGCAAAAGGACGCAGCTACTGCAGCTGCTATGGCCCACCAACTGAAGCCCACCTTTGGCATGATAAAAGTGGGCGATGTGTACGAACGCTTGATAGCCCTTGATGGAGGCATGAAGAAAGATGGCTGGCAGCAAGCCCTGGCCGACGAGCACGTAGAACCAATTTTGGCGCAAGCTAGTTGGGCACTCACCCATTTGCAAGCCATGGCCCCCGAGGCCATTGTGCCCGATGCCGTAGCCGTATAGTAGCGCCAGGCGGCTGGTCACATGGCGTGAATAATTCCCCTGTTAGCGTTGCCACATTGAATAATAATATTGGCAGCACAAACAAGGGAGTTAACATGCACACATCTTTTTTGAAAAAAGCGTGGCCTTGCCTGCTGTTGGCCCTGCTGGGCAGCACGCTGCTAACGGCGCAAAATGCCAACTGGCAGCGCTACAAGCTGGGTAATAGTGGTTGCTCGGTCAATCTGCCGGCCGTACCTGCCGATATTGATTTTGCCATTGATATAGACAGTAACAAAGTATACCAAACCAGGGTGGAGCAAACATTTGGTGGTCAGCGCTATCAGTTTTGTGTAGCAGCCATGCTGATGCGGGAAGAATTGGCACCTGAAGATAATGATGCGGCTTTTGAGCAATTGAGCAGCTACATGGATTACATCAAAAGCACCCAAAACATCATCGACGAAACCAGCTACAAAAAAATAAACAACCTGGCCCGTGGCAAGCTGGCCAAGGGCCAAACAGCTACCTGGACCGACCAG
>CANHEC010000036.1 GCA_947459455.1 Chitinophagaceae bacterium | reverse complement strand
TCGGCAGCACCGGGCACATTCTTTTTCATTTGGCACTGCCCATGGCCGTGTGCAATATGGCCGGTGGCTGGCTGGGTACCCGGCTGGCTTTGCTCAAGGGCAACCGGTTCATCCGCTATTTCTTTTTGGCAGTGGTGGCCGGCACCATGGTGCGCTTTGCCTGGGACATCTTTTTCCGCTAACGAAGGCAAGACCAGCGGCGCTTACATTTGTCGGCCATGTTATTGCAACAACGGCCCGCGGCAAGGGGCATAGCACTTGCTGTGTTGGCCACCCTTATCTGGAGCGGCAATTTTATTGTGGCCCGCTACAGCAGCCAATCGGTACCGCCGGTAATGCTGGCTGCCCTGCGCTGGAGCTGTGCCGCCTTGCTGATGTTGCCGCTGGGCGCCGCGGCGTTTTGGCGCCAACGGCAGCTGGTACAGCAGCACTGGCCCTTGCTGTTGTTGGCAGCGTTTACCGGCATCAGTGTTTTCAATACGCTGGTGTATGTGGCTGGTCACTATTCCGAAGCCATCATGCTGGCACTGATCGGCACTACCTCCTCGCCAGTTTTCTCATTCACGCTGGCCCGCATTTTTTTAAAAGAAAAAATACCGCCCCAGCGCCTGGCGGGGCTGCTGCTGTGCATAGGCGGCATACTGCTGCTGCTAAGCCGCGGCAGCTGGCAAACCCTGCTGCACCTGCGCTTTACCAAAGGAGATTGGTGGATTCTGGGAGCCGCTTTATCCTTTGCCGTGTACAACATATTGGCTCGCAAAAAACCAGCCGAACTGACCCCAGCCACTTTTCTATTCAGCACTTTTTGGATGGGCACCCTGCTGCTACTGCCTGCAGCCGCTATTGAATACATGTGGCAACCTTACAGTTTGCCCTTCGGTTGGCAGCTGGCGGGCATTGTACTCTATCTTGGCTTGGGTACATCAGTTATTGCCTTTTTCTGCTGGAACAAGGCCATTGCCTACCTCGGTGCAGCCCGTGCTGCCATTTTTGGCAACCTCATCCCCATTTTCAGCAGCCTGGAGGCTGTATGGCTGTTGGGCGAAACAATAAGCTGGATGCACCTGGCCGGCATGCTGCTGGTAATAGGCGGGCTTGTACTGGCCAACCTGCGCATGGGCACAGGCAACAAAAAACAGCCAACCAGCGCCGGGCGGCAAAGGTTGGCTGCAGCGGAAAAACACTAATCACGGGAATCAATTCAAGGCAGCTGTTTCCTTTTCGATGGGCAAGCCATCCAGCTGCTTCAGGGCATTCCAGCCGCCCAGTACATTGCGCAGGTTGTGCAGGCCCTGCCGCTTGAGCAGCGAGGCAGCTATCACGCTGCGGTAGCCACCGCCGCAATGCAGGTACAGGTTGGCAACTTCGGGCACATTGGCCACCCGGGCCATATCAGTCATATCGGCCAGCGGCAGGTGGAGGGCGCCGGGTATATGGCCGTCGGCAAATTCCGTTTGGTTGCGTACATCTACCACCAGCAGATTATCATCGTGTGGCAGGTCCATCAGCAGTTCATCGGCTTCCACATCTATCAGCATGTCAATTGGCTTGCCGGCCGCCTGCCAGGTAGTAAAACCTCCTTGCAGGTAGCCACCTATTTTCTCAAAGCCAACCCGGGCCAGCCGGGTAATGCTTTCCTGCTCAGTGCCGGGCTCGGCCACCAGCAGCAGCGTTTTGTCAAACGGAAGCAGGCTGCCCGCCCACTCGGCAAAGCGCCCCTCGAGGCCAATGCTCACCGCCCCCGGTACAAAGCCCTGGGTGAAAACGGTGGCAGCCCGCGTATCCAGCACCAGGGTGTCGGGGCGTAGCATGGCCGTTTCAAAAGCATCCGCATCCAGTGGCTCCATGCCAGCCGCCAGCACTTTATCGAAAGGCTGATAGCCCTTTTGGTTGATGGCAGCATTGATGGGGAAATAAGCCGGCGCCTGACCGAGGCCCTGGGTTACCGCCTTGATGAAATCTTCGCGGCTTTGGGCTTGCAGCGCATAGTTGGTTTGCTTTTGGGCTCCAATGGTGCTGAATGTCTCCGGACCCAAATTTTTGCCACAGGCACTACCCGGGCCATGTGCGGGGTACACCAGCACCTCTTCGGGCAGCAGGGCCAGTTTGTGATGCAGCGATTCGTACAGCAGGGCTGCCAGTTCTTCGCTGCTCATATTGCCACTGCTCAGATCGGGGCGGCCTACATCGCCTATAAACAATGTATCGCCGGTAAAAACTGCATGCGGCTTGCCAGTCTCATCGTTCAGCAGCCAGCAGGTGCTTTCAAGGGTATGGCCAGGCGTGTGCATAGCAGTCAGGCTCACAGCGCCCAGCGCAAAGGTTTGCCCGTCGGCGGCTACTGTAATGGGGTATTGCGTTTTGGTACCCGGCCCATACACAATCGGGGCGCCGGTGGCCTTGCCCAAGTCGAGGTGCCCGCTCACAAAATCAGCATGAAAATGCGTTTCGAACACGTACCGGATAGTGGCGCCCCGCTCAGCTGCCAGCTGCAGGTACACCTCAATGTCGCGAAGCGGGTCAATGATGGCGGCTTCGCCTTCGCTTTCAATATAGTAGGCAGCCTCACTGAGGCAATTGGTATATAGTTGCTGGATGTACATGCCGATGAATTTGCGGCAAAAAAACGGTACATCTGGCACATGTCCAGCACTGGCAGGCTCATCCGGCCCCAATTGATCGCCAAATTTTAACGGAAGCTAACCCTACCGATTGCCCACCAACGCTTTCGACAGCTGGTGAATCTCCTCGATTCGGGCAGTGTTGATGGAGTAAAAGATAAACTTGCCTTCGCGGCGTGTTTCTACGATGCCTGCCCGCCGCAGCAAAGCCAGGTGTTGCGAAGCCACCGATTGTTCGAGGCGCAGCTTTACATAAATCTCAGTGACCGTCAGTTCTTCCTTGTCGTGCAACAGCCTGATGATTTGAAGCCGCAGTTTGTGGTTGAGTGCCCTGATAATCAAATCAGCTTTCTTGAGAGTCAGCAACTCTACCTGGATCTCTTTGCGGCTGCCCGCAAAAAGGGTCAGGTACAAGTGGTTACTTGATGCCATAGAATTTCATAGTTGAGGTAAGGTATCACGATGCATTGAGCCAGCTGGGCGCCGGCTAATAGCTGCGTGATTGCAAAATAAGGAATTATGCCTATGAGGTTAAATTGATATGACTATTGGGATTTTTTTATAATCCCTTCGCCGCCCCAACTATCCCCTGTCTGGCCTGGACGCCGGGGGCGTATAAAATCCTTTGGCATAGAAAGGCTCACTGTAGGCCAAATCGGCCAGTACGCCCCTGGTCAGGGCGGCTGTTGCCAGTTGGACAAATGCTGCTGCCTGACCTTCATACGGCGGCCAATGGGCCTGCGAATGCTGGCAAAGCGTTTGCCATTTGGCTGCACCGCTTCCACCAAAATACACCGGCCCCAGCTGTAAGGCAGCCGCTTGAAAATCGGTGTCGAGTACCACTGCCCGGCATTCATCAACGGGCTGCAGCTGGCTGTCAAACGTTTGGGTAAACACTTCCATGCGGCGGGCATCGATCATGGCGCAAAACAAAGCGCCATCGGCTGGCTCCACCGCGCTGCGCATAGCTGCCGCCAATAATTGCGTGGCCCACAGGGTAATGAGGGGCTTTTGCAAAGCAAAGCAAATGCCCTTGGCACTGGCCAGCCCCACCCGCAGCCCTGTGTACGAGCCCGGGCCATTGTTGACAGCCACGGCCGATAATTGCGCCAGCTCAATACCAGCTTCGGCACAAACCTCAGCAATAGCCGGCTGCACAAAACTGGCATGCTGCTGTGCCACCGCATTGTATCGGATAGCCACGGGCTGGCCTTGCTGCATCAGCAGTACCATGCCGTTATCGCCTGCGGTATCTATGCCCAGTATCCAGCTCATGGCGCCAGCAGTTCTAACAATTGAGGATGTGGCTGATACCGTGCATCGGCTGCAGCCATGCGCTGTAGCAAGTGCTGCACCCGGGCAGGGCCTATTTGCTGCGCCCAGCTCACGGGGCCCTGCGGATAGTTGGTACCCAGCTTCATGGCAGTATCCATATCGGCGGGGCTGCAAATGCCTTCGGCCAGCCCAAAGCAGGCCTCATTGATGATGCAGGCCAACACCCGCGGCGCCACCAGGCCCGGCACATTGGCCACCAGCCGCAGCTGCACACCCAGCGCCTGCTCCAAAGCAGGCAAATGGCTGCCATCGGCTACGGGGGTGCAGGCTGCCAGTTCCCACACCAATCGATCAGTAAAACCGGGCCAGCCGCAAAAGCGGTACGCGACCATGTCCGCCGGCACTACCACATCAGCGCCCACGTCGTTCAGCAGCCAAATGGCCTGCGGGGCTTGTGCCCACATGGCGGCTGCAGGTGGCTGCATGCATAGCACCAGTGCAGCCTGGCTTAGATCGGCGGAGGGGGCCGCCTGCCAACCCAAAAGCTGCAGGTGCTGCCAAAGAGATGGAGCCAACTGGTCGGTATCGAAAAAAATAGCATTCATGCAAACAAGGCTGCGCAGCGGCAACGGCTGCAAAAATCAAGGATTGCAAGCAATCTGCTACATTCGTTTCCGCTAAAAAATAAAGTCTGTTTATGTCGAAACAAGCCATTAAAACCGATAAAGCGCCAGCCCCGATTGGCCCCTACAACCAAGCCATTAAGGCCGGCAACATGCTCTTCATCAGCGGGCAGGTAGCCATCAACCCCGCTACCGGCGAGCTGAACAATGCCAGCGTGCAGGATGAGGCCCACCAGGTAATGAAAAATCTGCAGGCCATTTTGAGCGAAGCCGGCATGCAGTTTGACCAGGTAGTGAAAACCACCATTTTTCTAAGCGACATGTCGCTTTTCAACACCGTGAACGAAGTATATGGCCAATACTTCAGCGGCGACTACCCGGCCCGCGAAACGGTAGCCGTGAAAGGACTTCCCCGCAATGTGAATGTAGAAATCAGCATGATAGCCGTGCAGTAACCCTGCAGCAGCTCAAATGTTAAAGGCATCCGGTGGGCCAGCGCATGATGAAGCGATGGCAGGCCGGATGCTTTATTTTTGCCCGCCTATTAAAATGTTGTTGCCTGCCATGACTGATCTCCAACCGAAAATCAGAATAGTAACTGCTGCCAGTCTTTTCGACGGGCACGATGCTGCCATCAATATTATGCGCCGCATCCTGCAATCGAAAGGCGCCGAAATCATACACCTGGGGCACAACCGCAGTGTGCACGAAATAGTAGAAGCCGCTATTGAAGAAGATGCCCATGCCATTGCCATTACCAGCTACCAGGGCGGGCATGTCGAGTTTTTCAAATACATGAAAGACTTGCTGGAGCAAAATGGTTGCGGGCATATCAAGCTGTTTGGCGGCGGTGGCGGCACCATTTTGCCCGAAGAAATAAGAGAGCTGCATGCGTACGGTATTACCCGCATTTACAGCCCCGATGATGGCCGCGAAATGGGCCTAGAAGGCATGATTGAGGATTTGCTGGAGAAATCGAAAGCCCCCTGGCCTTCGGAGGAACAACATGGACAGCCTGATTTTTGGCTGGCTGAAAAGAGCTGGAATGGGATGCTGCCCCTGGGCGAATCCAAAGACATTCGTCGCATTGCCCGGGCCATTTCGAAGGCGGAACTCGGGCTGCAAAGCGCCGAAAAAGCGCAGGCTGACAAACTACAGTATAACAGTACCTGCCCCATTCTCGGCATTACCGGCGTGGGTGGCGCAGGCAAATCGTCAGTGACCGACGAACTGGTTCGTCGCTTTTTGACACTGACCGAAGGCACCAATAAAACGATTGCCGTCATTTCGGTAGATCCTTCGAAAAAGAAAACCGGCGGTGCTTTGTTAGGCGACCGCATCCGCATGAACAGCATATCGCACCCACGGGCGTACATGCGTAGCCTGGCCACCCGCGAAGACAACGCAGCGCTGAGTGCCCACGTGCAGGATGCTATTGATGTGTGCACGGAAGCAGGCTTCGACCTCATCATTCTCGAAAGTGCCGGCACAGGCCAAAGCGACGCCTCTATCCTCGATTTCTGCCAGGTAAGCCTGTATGTGATGACGCCGGAGTATGGTGCCGCTTCGCAGTTGGAGAAAATAAACATGCTGGACTACGCCGACCTGATTGCCATCAACAAGTTTGACAAAGCGGGGGCTCTGGATGCACTGGCCGATGTACGCAAGCAGTACAAGCGCAACCACGCTTTGTGGACGGCCAAAGAGGACGAATTGCCCATCATTGGCACCATGGCCAGCAAGTTCAACGATGAAGGCATGAACCAGCTGTTCAGCCGACTGCTGCAGGTATTGGCACAAAAAACCGGCGTCGATTTTGGTGCAGCCGCCTTTGCCGAAACGGCCAACATATCGCAGGCGGTGATACCTGCCGCACGGGTGCGCTACCTGAGCGAAATAGCCGATAACAACCGACAATACGACCGCTGGGTGCAGGAGCAGGCTGCCATTGCCAGCAAACTGTACCAACTGGATGGTGTGCTGCAGGAACCGGCTGCCAGCCAAAACGAAGCCCTGCTACAACTGCAGCAACAATACAGCGACCAACTGCACCGCGAATGCAGCAAACTGCTGACCGACTGGCCGCAAGTAGTAAAAAAATACAGCAGCGAGGTATTTGAATACCAGGTGCGTGACAAAGTGATTCGCCAGGCCATGACCACCACTTCGCTGAGTGGCACCCACATCAAAAAAGTAGTACTGCCGCGATACAAAGACTGGGGCGACCTGCTGCGCTGGCAATTGCAGGAGAATGTACCCGGCGAGTTTCCATACACCGCTGGCGTATTTGAACTGAAGCGCCAGGGCGAAGACCCCACCCGCATGTTTGCCGGCGAGGGCTGCCCGGAGCGCACCAACAAACGCTTTCACTACGTAAGCCACGATCAGCCGGCCAAGCGCCTGAGTACGGCTTTTGACAGTGTGACCCTTTACGGAGAAGATCCTGCCCACCGACCTGATATCTATGGAAAGATTGGCAACAGCGGTGTGAGCATCGCCACGGTGGACGATGCCAAGAAACTGTACAGCGGCTTCGACCTGTGCGACCCACGCACCTCGGTAAGCATGACCATCAACGGCCCGGCGCCCATGCTGCTGGCGTTTTTCATGAATGCCGCTATCGATCAGCAATGTGAGAAATGGATTTCGGAGCACCAGCAGTGGGATGCCGTGAAGCAATATGCCGATGAAAAATACCGGCATGTGCCCCGTCCGCTGTACTACAATCCGCTGGCACCCGGCCGCCTGCCCGAAGGCAATAACGGACTGGGCCTGCAACTACTGGGCCTGAGTGGCGATGAAGTGCTGCCTGCCGATGTGTACGAACAATGTAAGCAAGCTGCCCTTCAGCAGGTACGTGGTACTGTGCAAGCCGATATTTTGAAAGAAGACCAGGCACAAAACACTTGCATTTTCAGTACTGAATTTGCGCTGAAACTGATGGGCGATGTGCAGGAGTACTTCATTCAAAACAAGGTCCGCAATTTCTACAGTGTCAGCATCAGCGGCTACCACATAGCCGAAGCCGGCGCCAACCCCATCACGCAGCTGGCCTTCACCCTGGCCAATGGTTTTACTTATGTAGAGTACTACCTGAGCCGCGGCATGCACATCGATGATTTTGCGCCCAACCTCAGCTTCTTTTTCAGCAACGGCATGGATCCTGAATACAGCGTGATTGGCCGCGTAGCCCGGCGCATTTGGGCCAAGGCCATGAAACTGAAGTACAAAGGCAACGAACGCAGCCAAAAGCTGAAGTACCATATCCAAACCAGTGGTCGCAGCCTGCATGCACAAGAAATTGACTTCAACGACATCCGCACTACGCTGCAAGCGCTGTACGCCATTTACGACAACTGCAACAGCCTGCACACCAATGCCTACGATGAAGCCATCACCACACCTACCGAAGAAAGCGTACGTCGGGCCATGGCCATTCAGCTCATCATCAACCGTGAGCTGGGCAGCGCCAAAAACGAGAACTTCATCCAAGGATCTTTCATCATAGAAGAACTGACCGATCTGGTGGAAGAAGCCGTGCTGAAAGAGTTTGACCGCATCACCGAACGCGGCGGCGTGCTGGGCGCCATGGAGCGGATGTACCAGCGCAATAAAATACAGGAAGAGAACCTGCACTACGAAATGCTGAAGCACACCGGCGAACTGCCGATTGTGGGTGTGAATACATTTTTGAACAAGCAAGGCAGCCCCACCCAAATACCTGGCGAGGTGATCAGAAGTGCCACCGAAGAAAAGGAGCAGCAAATAGCCAACCTGCAGGCGTTTTGGAAGCGCAACGAAGCTAAGAGCAACGAAGCACTGCGCAGACTAAAGCAGGTGGCGGTGAGCAATGGCAACCTGTTTGCCGAACTGATGGAAACGGTGAAGTATTGCTCACTGGGCCAGATCACCAGAGCACTGTATGAAGTGGGCGGCCAATACCGCCGAAATATGTAAGCGGCTTGTAGAAATCCGCGTACTCTATTACATTGGGCTGCATACCAACCTATCAGTATGCAGCCCAATTCAGTTTCGGCCCAGCCAGTAGCTGCCAACCAGCGCATCGAACTACTCGATATTCTTCGCGGAGTGGCCATTTGTGGCATCCTCATCATGAACATTCCGTTTATGGCAAGGCCTTTGTCGGCTGCTGATTTGCGGGTGTACAACGAAATCAGTAATTGGGGAAATCGCTTCCATTTTCTACTGGTCGACAACTTGCTGGAGGGCTCTATGCGGGGCTTGTTTTCCATGTTGTTTGGTGCCAGTGCAGTACTCATTCTGCAGCGCTTTCAGCAGCGGCTACCGGGGCTGCACCCAGCCGATCTATATGTACGTCGCCTCATTTGGCTGCTCATTTTTGGTCTCATCAATGGCTTTGTACTGCTATGGGCTGGCGATATTCTGTATCACTACGCCATTGTGGGCCTGCTCCTCATTCCGTTCAGGCAGGCACGTCCGCGGGTACTCATCGGGCTCATCTTGTTTTTTGTGGCGGTTACCTGCCTGCAGTCGGGCCTGCAGCGGCAGCACCTGCTGGATATGCGCAAAAAAGGACAGGCTGCTATGACCCTGGAAGCGCAAAACAAAAAGCTGACTGAAAAACAGCAAACCGATCTGGACACCTGGAGAGGCTTTGTAGAAGACAGAAAGCCGGAAAACCTGCAGAAAAAAGCGGATAAAGAGAAAGCGACGATTGCCAAAGGCAATTATGCCGTCATTTGGAAAGAATACACCCAATGGACCGTGAAACTGGAGACGACAGAGTTTCATGGCAACATGTTTTTCGATATCATTCTCTTTTTCTTACTGGGCATCCTGTTGTTCAACAGCGGGGTGATCACCGGGCAGCGTACCACCGGTTTTTATGTAGCCATGGCTTTGGTGGGCTATGGCATCGGCATCAGCCTGGGCTATTGGCACTACCGGCTCATCATGCAGTCGCAGCTCGACTTATTTGGCTACCTCGACCGGTACCCCTTGCCGTTTGAACTATATCAGCTGCATCGGCTGGGTACCACACTGGGGCACCTGGCGGTATTGGTACTGCTGCACAAGGCTGGAGTCTTTCGCTGGCTGCTGTTTCCATTTCAGCGCATGGGTCAAATGGCCTTTACCAACTACCTGCTGCAAAGCCTGGTGGCGCTACTCCTGTTTACCGGCGTGGGGCTGGGTTGGTTTGGCCGCTACCAGCGGCAAGATTTATGGCTGCTGTGGGCCTCCATCATTGGTGCACAAATGCTGTTTAGCATGGCATGGCTACAGTTGTTTGCCATGGGGCCCTTTGAATGGGCGTGGCGATGCCTCACTTACTGGCGCTGGCTGCCGCTGCGCAAAAAAACAAACGATGATACTGCCGCTACGGCCGCTTAAAAAAAACGAAAGGAGCGGCCATTTGCGGACCGCTCCTTTACTTA
>CANHEC010000035.1 GCA_947459455.1 Chitinophagaceae bacterium | reverse complement strand
GTAATGAATTGCGTGACGAAATTAACAAGTTTTGCACAAGAGTTGCAACATTAATTTTTTGCTGCGAGCAGGATGGCGTTCTTCCCCTATGCCTGCCCGCTGGCCTTTCCGCTTGGCTTTTCTGATCATGGCTTTATATGAAAGCAAATGAAAATCAGCTAATTAAAGGCATTGCTACGCAGGCTGGCTTTGTTGATGGGGGGGCCGACAAGAAAGCCGTCGGAGAGCGTCCGACGGCTTCAAAAAATTATTGTTTAAACGTGCAATTTTTGCCATTTAGCTGGCATAAATCCGGTCAATTGCGTCTTTAAACTTCTCCATCACCACCTTCCGTTTGATTTTGAGGGTAGGGGTCAGTTCGCCGGTATCGATGGTCCACTCCCGGGGCAGCAGCTCAAATCGCTTTACCTGCTCTACGTGGTTAAAGTAAGTATTGAAAGACTCAATGAGGTGTTGGTAGTGCTCCAGCACTTTGGGATGCCGGATGGCCTCTTCGGGCGTGGTAAAGGGTAGCTGCTGCTGCCGCATCCACTCTCGCAGTGTAGGAAAGCCCGGTACTATCAGGGCTCCTACAAACTTTCGTTCTGCTCCTACTATCATCACCTGCTCTACAAATGGCGATTCTTTCAGGCGGTTTTCCAGCGGCTGCGGCGCCACATATTTGCCCCCACTGGTTTTGAAGAGCTCCTTCTTGCGGTCGGTGATCTTCAAAAACCGTACACCGCCCACTTCTTCCCATACGCCTATGTCGCCGGTCAGCAGCCAATCGCCCTGCATGGTATCGGCTGTCAGGTCGGGGCGCTTATAGTAGCCCTGCATCACACTGGGCCCTTTCACCATAATTTCCCCGTCTTCAGCCAGCTTTACTTCTTGTCCTTCTATGGGTGGGCCTACCGTGCCAAATTTGGTTTGCCCTTCCATTTGCCGGTTTACCGAAATCACCGGGCTGTTTTCGGTGGGGCCATATCCTTCAAACACCGGAATGCCGCCGGCATTAAAAATGCGCAACAGCCGCTCCTGACAAGCAGCCCCGCCGGTGATGATGAATTCGATATTGCCGCCGAGCCCTTCCCGCCATTTGCTGAAGATGAGCTGGTTAGCCAACTTGAGTTGAAGATTGTAAAAAAGACTCTTGCCCTTCAGGTTGTCGTACTGCAAGCCCAGCTCTACCGCCCAAAAAAACAGTTTGCGTTTAGCACCCGTCAGCTCCTGTCCTTTGGCCATTATTTTTTCGTACACCTTTTCCAGCAGGCGTGGCACCGTGGTAAAACCAATGGGCTGCACCTCTTTCAGGTTTTCGCCAATGATATCGAGGCTTTCGGCGTAGTAAATGCTATTGCCGCTCATGATGTAGATATAGGTGACCATGCGCTCAAATATGTGATTGAGCGGCAGAAAGCTCAGCACTTTGCAGCTGGGTCGGTCTTCAAACGGAAAGCTCTTTTTCGATAAGCTGGCGTTGCTTAAAATATTGTGGTGGCTCAGCATTACACCCTTGGGTGTACCGGTGGTGCCACTGGTATAAATGATGGTGGCCAGGTGGCCGGGCTGAATGCCCGCTTGCAGCTGGCGCAGCTGTCGGATATCATCCTCGGTTGGTGGCTGCAGCAATTGCTGCCAGTGGCTGCCTTCGGCTACCTCATCAAACGTAAATACATGCTGCACCGTAGGGGTATGCATGCGTACACTTTGCACCTTTTCGTACAAATCTTCCGATCCGGCAAAAACCACCTTGATTCCGGCGTCATTGAAAATGAACTCCAGCTCACGAGGATTGGTAGTAGGATAAATAGGACACAGCACTACACCAATTTGCTGGCAGGCCAAATCCGTCATTACCCACTCTGGCCGGTTGGCACACAAAATGGCCACCTTATCGGCTCCTTCGGCGCTAAAGTCGCCGGCCGACAGGCCCAGTCGCTGCAGGCCCAGGCTCAGTTGATCTACAATGGCCTGTACTTCGGAGGTAGAATATAATTGCCACCGGCCGCCTTCTTTGGCTGCCAGCATCGTAATGTCGCCAAATCGTTCTTGCCGGTAGGGCAGCAGGTCGAATAGCCGCTTCGGTTCTTGCATCATATGGCTGCTTGCAAAAGTTGAGGGCCGAAAATTCGGGGAAAAACAGCAAACAGCCGCCACAGCCATCCGCCTTTGCTATAACTGCCGGTTCTGTTGCTCCTGCGCTTTCAGCTTCTCGTACTCCCGTTGGGTGCTGCTCTTCAGGTCGCCATCGCCATAGGCCTCAAAGTACTGAAATGCCAACCCAAGGCCCCAGCCCAACATAGCCCAAGCCGGCCAGGGCACCGGGCCCGTGCTTCGGCCATACTGCCCGGCAGTAAACCACCACACGCCCCACAAAAACACAATGACGACCACATACACGGCGAGGTGGCGCTTGAACTGCGCCCGCTTTTTGGCCACTAGCCACAGTTGTTCATCGCGGTTGTTTTCCATAGCATTTGTTTTGCAGCGGGTAAGTTACGCGGCGCCTTCCAAAAAACCGACTGTGCCACTGCCAACAAAAAAAGCCGGCACCTCATCGGAGGCAACCGGCTTTCCTGTTATTGTGAAACACAAGCTTTACTGAGCAGCAGCGCTGTTGGCTTTCAGGTTCAGCTTCAGGTTTACTTCTTTTTTGATGAACCAATCCTGTGGATTGTTGGGCCCTTTGTAGTTCATGCCCCATTGGGTGCGGTCGATATTGAAATCGGCTTCTGCCGACAGGCTGTTGCCCGCCAGCTGCACTTTGGCTGGAAAGCTGATGTTCACGGTGCTGTCTTTCAGCTTCAGGTTGCCGCTGATGACATGTGTGGCACCTGCCAACAGGCTTTTGGTGGTAGCAGAATCGTAAGGCGCTACGCCGGTAATATCAAACCTGGCGCTGGGGTACTTGGCGGCGTCAAAAAAGTCGGGGCTGCTCAGGTGTCCTTCCAGTTGGCCCTTTTCTTCTCCAGTCAGGTCGGTTACGGCCAGGCTGGCTACATTAATGGTAAATGAACCGCCGGTAATGTTGCCATCGGCTACACTAAAGCTGCCATCGGCCAGTTTGAAAGTGCCCATGTGCTGTCCGGTTTGCTTGGTACCAACCCAGTTTACCAGGCTGCTGCTGGTATCTACTGTGAATGCGGTACCGGTGGCAGCAGCTACAGAGTCGGCGGCACCAGTGCTGGCGCTATCGGCTTTGGGGGCTTCGCTGCAGCTGGCCAGCATGGCCAGTACGCCCAGCAGGGGGAGTGTCAGTTTCTTCATGATGTTGAGTGAATTTTTGATTTAGCAGCTTTTGTAACAAACAATACTGCCGATGGTTGCAATCAAAGCTGCAGGCCAAAGCCACTTTATTTGCTGGCTACAGTGCGGTACTGCTGGCCCGTGGGTACAGTAAATACGCGGTTGCGCATGTATTGGTTAAAGGCCACGTACTCGTCGGGATGCGTTTTAGTCCAGTTCTGAAAGGCATTCACGTTGGCTGCACTACCAAACAGCCATTGGTTGTACGCATCAAAAATCCCTTCTCGCAGCAGTTGGCGCTGTAGGTCGAACAGCTTGAACGGAAACTGCGCATCCAATCCGTGGTGGTACCAGCCTAAAATGAAGCGGGTTCGGATGGCGGTAAGCACCTCCGGATTGATACCACTGGTGGCTACGGCTTCCTGCTCCTGCAAGGCGCCCGCTACTGCTTTTTCAAACGCGTTGCGCCCCTTGCCATTGGCCAGCTCGTAGGCATACAGCCGCTTGTAGCTATCGTACAGTATGTTTTTTACCTCCACACTGCGGGTGGTGTAGCTTTCCAGGTTCACAAAAATTTCGCCGTACAGCGCTGCCCAAAAAAAGTCGTTGTTTTCAGAAAAGTGGCGGCTGGCATGATAGTAATTGCCGGGGTACGATGGATCGGCCGCAATGCCACGCACCCACCAGTCAATACCGCGGCCGCTTTCTACCAGGTCCAGAAATTCGCCATAGTCGGCATACAGGGCACCGCTTTTGGGAAAGCGCTGCAGGCCGATGCGGTACACCTGGTCGGCTTCGCGAATATTGCGGCCGCCACGCAGCAGCATACAGGTTACCAAAAAAGTGCGTTCGTCAGCTTTGTCGCCTTCGGCTACCGGCTTCAGCAGGTCGTAGCCGGTTTTGTACTGGCCGGCCATAAAGTAGGCTAGTCCCAGGTCGTTCAAAATATCGGTATTGGCCGGCTCCAGTTCGGCCGCTTTCTTCAGCACAATCAGCGCATTGCTAAAGTCATTTTGCATGAGGTAGCGCTGGCCATTGGCCTGCAGCTCTTTGGCTTGTTGGCCAAAAGCAGGCGCTGCCATACCGGCCATAATCAACATCCAAGCAAAAACACACCGCATGCGACAAATGTAATATGCCGGCCACATACCGGCAGGCATATTAACTGCATTTTCAACCGGCCTTGCAGCTTTAGCGCATGAACAAAAGGATAAACAACTGCGCTGCCAGAATGCGGGCAATGGTGACCAGCGGGAAAACCGTGGCGTAGGCCTGCGCAGGAACATCGCCTTTGAAGTAGCTATTGCAAAATGCCAGCGTGGGCGGGCTGGTATATGTGCCGCCCATCATACCGGCTATCTGCAGAAAGTTGATTTTGAAGACCAGTCGGGCTGTGATCATCAAAAAAATGGCTGGAACCAAGGTGATGATGACGCCGTATAGCAGCCACCACCAACCACTGTTCGCCATAAAGTTTTGGTACAGCGTTTTGCCGGCATTGATACCCACCGCTGCAAAAAACAAGCAGATACCAAAGTCTCGCATAAACCAGGCGGCGCTTTGGTTCATAAAAGAATGTAAGTGGGCCAGCCCACCATAGCGGCTGATAAAAATGGCAACAATTAATGGCCCTGCCGCAATGCCAATTTTTACCGGTACCGGCAGCCCGGGAATGATCAGCGGAATGGAACCGAGCACAATGCCCAGCATGATGCCGAGGAAGATGGTAGCCAGCTCCGGCTCCGACAATCGCCGGGGGCTATTACCCAGTACCTTTTCGGCTTCGTTCAATTGTGTTTTGGGCCCCACTACCCGCACGGTATCGCCCACGTGTATCACCAGTTCGGGGTTGGCTACCATTTCAATGGCAGCCCTGAACACCCGCGTCACCTTTACGCCGTACTGTGCATCAAAGTTGAGCTGCGCCAGCGTTTGCTGGGCGGCCTTGCTGCGGGTTACCGTTATGTCGCGGGTTTCTATCTCTTCATCGCTGGTGATGAATGTATCTGTACTGGGCCTGCCCATACGCTGTACTGCTTCTTCCAAATCCTGCGGCAGCCCTACCAGCATCAGCACATCCCGTTCTTGCAGCACGGTGCCGGCTGAGGGCGTCAGCACCTTGGTAGTACCACTGCATTTCAATCGTGTTACTATTACCTCTTTCATCAGCTCGGTGCCCAGCACCTCTACCAGCGTTTTGCCAAAGGCCGCTTCATTGGTGACGCGGCATTTGACGCTGGCCGGGTGCGGATATTCTTTGGCTCGTTTGGCATCAAACAAGTGTTGCTCCCGCTGCAGATCAACACGAAACAGGCGTTGAAAAAGAAGGATCATTAAAATGCCACCAAGGGCGCCAAAGGGATAAGTGATGGCATACCCGTTGGCCGGATCGCCAAAACTGCGCCCCTGCTGCGTACCGGCAATTTCTTTCAGTACGTTTTTGGCGGCGCCCATGCTGGGCGTATTGGTGACGGCACCAGTCATAATACCCGCCATGTGCTCGGCACTGGTACCACTATTGCGCATAATGAGCCAGGCCAGCAAAAAACTGACAGCCACGGTTGCTACGGCAATGCCGTTCATCACCATACCCTCTTTTTTGAGGCTGGTAAAAAATGAAGGCCCCACTTGCAGACCAATAGCGTACACAAATAAGATCAACCCAAAGTCGCGGACGAGGTGCATCGTTTCCAGATGCAACGTGTATTGAAAATGGCCGAGCAACAGCCCGACAAACAATACGCCGGCGGCACCCAGGCCTACCCTGGCAATTTTTAGCCTGCCTAACAAAACGCCGCCTGCAATGGCGGCGGCTATCAGCAGTATCGATTGTACCGTGGTGGGTTCAGCACTTGGTGTGAGCAGCTCTTTCAGAAAATTAAACATGGTTGCTGTATTCGTAAGCAATATAGCCAAGTGTAAATTTAGCAGCAAGCAATAGCGGTGCTCATGATATTACTCATAGGGCCTTTCAGCCAAAACAAAAGCCCCACCGAAGCGGGGCTTTTGCGTAAGCGTGATGATTGGTGAGGAGGTAGTGAAAGCTGGTAGGACTACTTATTTGGCTGCGGTGTATAGCGCAAATAAGGCTTTACCACTTTCACCCCTTTTTCAAACTTCTTGATGGCATCTTCGGTGCTGATGGCCGGTACTACTATTACATCTTCGCCATCTTTCCAGTCGGCCGGGGTGGCTACACTGTACTGCGCTGTCAGCTGCAGGCTGTCTATCACCCGCAGTACTTCATGAAAGTTGCGACCCGTGCTGGCCGGATAGGTGATGATGAGTTTTACTTTTTTGTCGGGGCCGATGATGAACAAGCTGCGCACTGTAAAGGTCTCGCTGGCATTGGGGTGAATCATATCGTACAGGTTGGCCACTTGCCGGCTTTCATCGGCTATAATGGGAAACTGCACATCTACGTGCTGTGTTTCATTGATGTCGCCAATCCAGCCTTTGTGCTTCTCCAGATCGTCTACACTTACGGCCAGCACCTTCACATTTCGGCGGGCAAACTCGGCACCCAGGCTGGCAGTGCGGCCCAGTTCGGTGGTGCACACGGGGGTGTAGTCGGCGGGGTGGCTAAACAGGACGCCCCAGCTATCGCCGAGGTATTCGTAAAAATCGATAGGGCCAATGGTAGTATTGGCTTGAAAATTGGGTGCTACATCGCCAAGACGGAGTGACATATCAATATGCGTTGGTTGGTGAAAGAAGAGCACAAATATAAAAGTTCATCGATAAAGTGAACATTAAAAATTCAGCTTTAACCCCATTTTTTACTCTATCGGCAGTGGGCTGCTGGCGGCACGAATTGGTAGCTTGTTTAGCAGTACCTTCGTTGCTATTGCTTCCGTATGCTTTCGCAAAAAACAAAGTACGCCCTGCAAGCCCTGTCGGTACTGGCCAGCAACTATGGCAAAGGCCCCACCCTGATACCGCTGATAGCTGAGCAAAAGGGCATTCCGTTGCGCTTTCTGGAAAACATTTTGCATGAACTGAAACAAGAGGGCATGCTCATCAGCCACCGTGGCCGGCATGGCGGCTACGAGCTGGCCAAGCATCCCAGCCGTATCAAACTGGCTACCATCATCCGGCTGGTAGATGGCCCCATTGCCATGCTTAGCTGTGTCAGTCTTCATTTTTATGAGCCGTGCGAGGGTTGCAACGAACGACACTGCGGATTGAAAAACGTGATGGCGGAGGCCCGCGATGCCATACTGGCCGTACTGGAAAAGCGCACCCTGGCCGACATCATGGATGTGTAGCCTTTTGCGCTGTGCTTGGCCTGCCGCCAGCTTTCCGCTAACTTCCTGTTTCCTTCTTGTTTTTTGCCAATCACCAACAAGCGAAGTATGCGATACGTAGGCGCTATCGACCAGGGTACCACTTCCAGCCGCTTCATGGTATTCGACCCACAGGGCCGGGTAGTGGCCGTGGCCCAGCAAGAGCACCAGCAAATTTTTCCGCAGCCCGGCTGGGTAGAGCACGATGCTATGGAGATAGCGGCCAAAGTGAAGCTGGTAACGGCAGAAGCACTCATAAAAGCAGGCCTGGTGGCAGCCGATATAGCAGCCGTAGGCGTCACCAATCAGCGAGAGACCACCGTGGTGTGGGACCGTCGGACCGGCCGGCCATATTACAACGCCATCGTATGGCAGGACACCCGCACCGAAGGCCTGGTAAAACAAATGAACGAGCAGCTGGGTACCAATGCCTGGCAGCTAAAAACAGGTTTACCGTTTGCTACCTACTTCAGCAGCCTGAAACTGAAATGGCTGCTGGACCATGTGCCCGGCCTGCAGGCCGATGCCGAAGCCGGCCACGCCTTGTTTGGCAATATGGATACCTGGCTGCTGTGGAAGGAGACCGGCGAACACAAGACCGACGTGACCAATGCCAGCCGCACCCAACTGATGAACCTGGCCACGCTGGATTGGGATGATGAGATCTTGCAAACACTGGGTATACCCCGCCACATGCTGCCCGCTATTTGCCCCAGCTCGGGCTATTTTGGTACAATACAGGAAGGCAGTTTCAAAGGCATTAATGTAATGGGCATGCTGGGCGACCAGCAAGCTGCGCTGGTGGGCCAAACCTGCTTTGCACCCGGCCAGGCCAAGAATACCTATGGTACCGGCTGCTTTATGCTCATGAATACGGGCACACAGGTGGTTCCCAGCCAGCACGGCCTGCTTACCACCGTGGCCTACCAGCTGGGCAACCAACCGGCTTGCTACGCCCTGGAGGGCAGCATTGCGTATGCCGGTTCGCTGGTGCAGTGGTGCCGCGATAACCTGGGCATCATTAGCAGCAGTGCCGACATCGAAGCATTGGCCGCCTCGGTGCCCGATAATGGGGATGTGTATTTTGTGCCGGCCTTCAGCGGCTTGTATGCGCCCTACTGGCGGGCCGATGCCCGCGGTATCATGGCTGGCCTTACCGGCTTTGCCCAAAAAGGGCACATCGCCCGGGCCGTACTGGAGGCTACTGCCTACCAAACCCTGGATGTGCTAAAAGCCATGGAGGCCGATAGCGGCATCCAACTGGACGTGCTGAACGTAGATGGTGGCATGACGGTAAATCATCTGCTGATGCAGTTTCAGGCCGATATGGTGCAGGTGCCTGTGCAAGTGCCCCGTGTAAACGAAACCACCTGCCTGGGTGCCGCGTATGCTGCCGGCCTGGCCGCCGGCTATTGGAGCAATCTGCAAGATTTGCAGGCCAACCACCAGATAGCAAAACGCTGGCAGCCCGCTATGCAGGCCGACCGCCGCCAGGCCTTGTATGCCCGCTGGCAACAGGCTGTCGAAAAAAGCTTCGGCTGGGTATAGTACCTGGCTTTTTTGTCACCACCACCTTTCCGGCCTGTGCTGTTTCAATTCAATTTTTACTCTTCGCTGCTGCTCATTTTTGTGGTGCATGGCCTGGTATATGCTGCCATGTGCTGGCGCAAAAGCCAGCAGGCTGAGCACCCCAGCTATGCATGGCTGGCCCTGTACCTGGTGCTGAGCGTACTGTTTGTAGTGCCATGGATGGTGGGCTTTGCAGGCTGGTACGATGCACAGCCCTACCGCGACATTTTGCTATACACTCCCACCAAGTTTAGCTGGGCGCTGGGGCCAGTTATGTTCATTTATGTGCAGTCGCTGCTCAATCCATCTTACCGCTTTAGGGGAAAGCAGTGGTGGCACCTGGCTCCGTTGGGCGTTTACCTGTTATTGCATGCCTACGTGTTTTTGCACGATAAACTTTGGCAACCCACACAGCCTATTTTGTACGAGGGGGTAGATCCAGACTACTCTGACTTTGCCGATATACCAGGACTTGTGTCCATGATTGCCTACTTCGTGGCAGCCCTGCGCTATTATCGCCTGTACCGCCGGCTCATGCTGCAGGTGGTCAGCTATGCCGATCAGCTGTTGTTTCGCTGGGTCCGCAATTTTTTGATGGCGTTTTTAGTCTTCGTGATCATCACCGTTGCCTTTTCTATCATTGGCGAAATATGGGAGGTATACTACAGTGGCAGCTGGTGGTACTACCTGGCGTTTGCTCTCATTTTTTACTACATCGCCATTACCGGCTACAGCAATGCCATAGAAACCACGGTTGCCTTCAGGCCGCTGCTGCTGCAAAACAAAGCGGCCTTGCTTTTGCCCTACCAGCAGGCGCCTTCGGGTAGCGGTTCTGGTGGGCCTGCAGCAGGCGAGGCACCGGTGGTAGAAGACATTGACTACATAGACGTGGATCACCCTACTGCCGGGCTGGATGCACAGTTTCCGCTGGAGCAGTGGCAGCAGCGGGTGCTGCAGCTAATGAACGAGCAGCAGGCATGGGAAGACCCCGAACTGAGCCTGGTAAGCATGGCTGGCCATCTGCGTACCAACCCCTCGCTGCTGAGTAAGGTGATCAACCAGGGTTT
>CANHEC010000034.1 GCA_947459455.1 Chitinophagaceae bacterium | reverse complement strand
GGAGTGCATTTGCTGTCATGATACGGTAAATGTAAGGCAAAGGGCGGCTGTTCGCCCGGACCCCGGAGGCCGAATATTGGTACAAAAGCGAAGCGGTTGTAGCCAATATTGACCACAACCGCTTTCGTCTGACAGTTTTGCCTGTCGGTTATTGACGGGTCAGCACATAGCTGTTGTTCACAAAGTCTACTACTATTCGGTAGTTGCCGGTGGTATTCGGTGCTTTGAAATTTTGTCCTTCTGGCTTCAAAACACCAGCCAGTTTAGCCGCTTCTATCCCATTGTCATCCACACCATACTTTTTGCCCCAGTTGCCGGGCTCAGGCAGTATCAGGTACTCCTGGCCAGCGGTCAGGTTGATGGTGATGTCCCACTGCGTAGCGTTTCGACGAGTGAAACGCTGCGTGTTGGTCGGATCATTGGCCCAGCCGCCGGGGGTGGCCCCACCTACTATTACCAGGTTTTGCGGCAAACCATGCTGCTGTGTAAATGGCGTTACGGTAAAGCGACCACGCTGGAAGTCGAGGATGATACGGTACCAGCCATCCACCAGCGGACCAGGGAAGTTGCTGCTCAGCTCCTGGCCAAAATCGCCACCCTGCCACAGGTTGGGCAAGCTGCCATCGGCTACAGAGTATTTGCGCCACTGTCCGTTTTCGGGGATGATGAGGTAAGAGCCGCCACCAATGAGGTAGAAAACGCCTCCGAAGGTAGTTTCATCTATACGGGTCAGCTCCTGCCTGGGAGTGGGAACCGGGTTGCCCCAGCTGCCTTCTGTAGCATCGCCTACTATAAACAGGCGGCCGGTGCTGGGCAGCGGTACTCGCGGAGGAATTCTGTACGGGGTGTAGCGGATGGTAACAGGAGCAGAAGTGTACCGCTCGTTATTGTTGCCGTAAGATGATATCACCCGGGCCTCAATGTCGTAAGGCTTACCAAACTCCAACCCAAACGCCAGCAAAGCGGTATTCAGGTCTTTGCCCAAAAATGAATAGCTGCGTTCGCCGGTTACTTCGCGGCTGATGGCCTTGCTGAAGTTGCGGCCGGCACTGTCCAGCTGAATGATGTATTTGTTTGAAGCAGCGCTGGTGCTGTATTGCGGATCGGTCCAGGTAAACGACAGTACAAACTTGTTACTGTCGCCGGCTGCCGGTGCCAGCGACGACACCGAGCTGCTCAGCACCGGTGCCTTGCCGTCGGCAAAAAAGGGCAGTTCCGACACCTTTTCGCAGGCTGCCAGGCCAAGAGCCAGCGCAGCGCCGGCGGCCAAAAACTTATTAAACAGCTTCATACGATTTGCGTTTTTGCGTGGGGATTATTGTTTTACTACGTTGAAACGACCGCTCTGGAAGTTCACGGTGATCTTGTACTTGCCGGCAGTGGGCGGGCCAATAAAGCCGGGCTCCGCATCACGCTGACGGAACTGACCTGCTTCCCAGGTGCCGCCATCAATCATGTGGAATTGGGTACCCCAGTTGCCTTGCTCCTGTATCAGCTTGTAGTTGCCGCCACCGGGCATATCTACAGTCAGCTCGTACAAGGTGTTCGAGAGGCGGGTAAAACGCTGCTGTGCATCAAAGGGTGCACCCAGCGGATTGCTCCAGCCGCTGCTGAAAGCATTGCCGGTAGCCCAAAGCGTGTTGGCAGTGGGCGGCGCTACAGCTGGCGGAGGGCTGAACGGGCGGGCTGAAAAGCGCACCACATTGCTGGTGAGCGACATGCCACCGCTCAGGCCAATGCTGCTGATGACCCGTGCCTCGAAATTGTAATTGCGGTCGGCAGGCAGGTTCATGAAGTTGGCACCGCTCAACAGGGCATTGAACTCGCCTACGGTGTAGTTGCGGCTCAAATCGCGGGAAACTGCGACAATACCTTTGGAGCGGCTGCCGAAGTTGGCACCTACGGTGTCTATTTCCAGTCGGTAGTTTACATCGTGCGAACTGCGCCCGGTCGTCAGCTTATAGTTCGGGTTGGTCCAATTAAAGCTGATGGCAGGGTCCTTGTCGAACGCAGCGCCCGGCGTCAATGCCGGCGAAGTGGTCGAAATGGTCAGCACGGGGGCTGTTCCATCCTCGTAGAACACTTTGTTCTGATCCTTTTCGCAACCCCAGCCCACCACTACAAAGGCGGCCAAAGCGCTTATGATCGTGAGTTTTTTCATAACTGTTCGTTTTTAGCTGTGGTGGATTAATAGTTAGGATTCTGCTTCAGATTCGGGTTGGAAATGACATCTGTAAGCGGAATGGGGAACAGACGACGGAATGATTCGACGCCACGGCCATCACGTACCCCGCCTTTCCACGGCCACAGGTAGCTGGCTTCGGTAAAGCGGTTGTAGCGAATCAGGTCCGAACGGCGGAAGCCTTCCCAGTACAGTTCGCGGCCGCGTTCGTCCAACACAAAATCCAGTGTCAGCTGTGTACTGTTGATGTTGGCACCGGTGCTGCCGTTGTTGGCACGGGTACGCAGTGCATTTACATACTGCAGGGCCAAATCGGCACTACCACCACTGCCACCACGCAGGTGCGCCTCGGCATAAATCAGGTACATCTCAGCCAGGCGAAACAGCGGAAAATCATTGTCGGCAAAAGTGCCCTGCGGATCGCTGCCGGGCTGGCCGGCGCGGTTTACATTCCTGAATTTGGTCACGGCCCAGCCATCTACAAATCGGCTGATGTCATTAATCTCCAGGTTGTTTTGGAAGAACTGCGCCCGACGATCGGTGTTACCGCTCGGATCGCTGAACAGCTGTGGCAGGCGACGGGTGGTGCGCAGACCAAACCAGCCACCGTTGATACCAAAATCGGTGGGGTTCATATTGTCGCCAACAGCCGCATGCACCAAAAACGTGGTGCCACCAAAGTTTTGAGTACGGATACCATCATAGTTGATGGTGAAGATGAACTCGTCTTTGTTCAGATGGTTGTCGGCCAGGTGCAGGTGACGGTAGTTAGGCTCCAGTTTGTAGCCGGCGTCAATCACTTTTTTGGAGTACGTGATGGCCTCTGTGAATTTAGCGGTGCCGGTATATACCTGTGCGTTCAGGTACATACGAGCCAGCAGCGACCAGGCAGCGGCCTGATCGGCACGGCCGTATTCATTGGCCCGCGGGGCAGCCAAAGCCGGCTCTACTTCACGCAGTTCTTTCTCTACAAAATTGAACAGCTCATTGCGAGAGATTTGTGGCGGAAAGAATACACCAATCGGATCATTCTCCGTCACAAAAGGCGGGTTGCCAAACAAATCCATCAGCACCCAGTACTGAAAGGCACGCAAAAAGCGGGCCTCTGCCCGAAAGCGGCGGATATTATCGGCGGCTGCGCCCGAAATGTTGCGTGAAGCCAGTTTGCCATCGGTTGACTCCCGAATGAACTCATTGGCCAGCGTAATTTGATAGATGGCACGGTAGTACAGGCCTTGCAACATAGGGTTGCTGCTGCTCCAGTTCATGTTATGAAAATCCTGGATGCCGGGGTCGTTCCAGGCTACCACTGCTTCGTCGGTGGTCAGCTCCTGGGCCTTCCAAAACAGGCGGAGGAAGTCAGAAGTGCCTTCATCGATGAATGAAATATCGCCAGAACCGGCACCGCCCGAGTTCCCGGTGAGGGCAAAGGCGCCGTACAATTTAGCAGCTGCCCTGTTATATCCGGCAGCATCGGCATACACCTTGTCCGGCGTCAGGTCGTTCAGCGGAAACCGGTCAAGGTCTTTGGTACAAGCCGAGAAGATGACGGCGGCGCTCAGCACCAATCCTGCAAGCTTCATGGTTTTGCGTATCATATTGAATGTTTTTTCAAGATTCAGTTTCAAAGAAACCGGCTACGCTTTCGCTAAGTACGATGAAACGGGCGTGTCCGGTTTGTTTTGTTGAAGTGCGTGTTTAGAAACCCAGTTGCAAGCCCAGCGAATAAGTACGAGGACGCGGGTAAATGTTGGCATCGATGCCGCCAAATACTTCCGGATCCAAACCATCGTACTCTGTCACTACAAACACATTCTGCACGTTGGCTGTCATGCGGAAGCTGGTCTTTTTGCCCAACAATTGACCGAAGTCGTAGCCAATGTTCAGGTTGTCCATGCGCAGGAATGAAGCATTCCGAACATAGTAATCGCTGAAAAACTGGTTGTTGGCAAAGCGGGTGTTAAACACATCGCGGTAACCGTTGCTCAGGAAGTTAGCAGGATCGAGAATGGCCCGTGCTACGCCATTGTTGCTGGCCACGTTGTTGTACACGTAATTACCAAAGTTGGCACGCATTACAAAGCCTGCGCTAAAGCGACCTACAGTTACATCGCTGCTAAAACCAGCGAACAACTCGGGGTTCGGTGCTTTGTAGCGGTACAGGTCGTCTTCATTGATGATACCATCGCGGTTACGGTCTTCGTATACACCTTCGATGGGGCTGCCATTCTTATCGTACACCTGCTGATATACATAGAAACTAAATGGACGGTGACCCACACTTTGGATTTGAATGGTATTGCCCGTACCACCCTGTATACCACCGGTTTGTACACCGCGGGCACTGGGGTCTTTTACCTTGCTCAGGTTGGTTATTTCCAGGTCGTTGTACGTCAGGTTGAAGCCTACATTCCAGATGGTCTTCTTGGTCTTGATGGGCGTTGCATTCAAGGTGAATTCAACACCTTTGGTTACCAGGTTACCTACGTTGGTAAACAGGCCATTGCTAAAGTTGCTGCCAGCGGGAATCGGCACGAAGCTGAGCAGGTCTCTCGACTCCTTGTAAAAATATTCTAAACTACCAGTTACCCGGTTGTTCCACAAACCGAAGTCGAGGCCTACGTTGTATTGAGCGGTCTCTTCCCATTTCAGGTTGGCGTCGTATGCGCCCGGACGAGCCATGTTGAAGAAGCTGTTGCCAAACTGGTATTGTGCTGAATTATTGCTGATACTATAAATGGGCAAGTAGCCGAACAATGCACCAATATCTTGCTGGCCGGTTACGCCATAGCCTACCCGCAGTTTCAGGTCGCTGATGGTTTTTGAATCACGCAGGAAGCCTTCTTCGCTGATCTTCCAGGCGGCAGCCAGGGCCGGGAACATACCCCAGCGGTTATCGGGCGAAAAGCGAGAAGAACCGTCGCGACGCAGGGTAGCGGTCAGCAGGTACTTATCGTTGAACGTGTAGTTCAAACGACCGAAGAACGAAATCAGGGTGTACTGCGGCTTATCCAGCGGAAATACCGGATTGCTGCCGGGACGAATCTGGCCGTTGGCAAAACGGTCAGGGAAGTTATAGTTGGTGGTGAGGAAATCCTGATAGCTGTAGCCAGCTGTGACATCAACCTTGCTCTTCAGCGATTTGATGTCCTTCACATAGTTCAGGTAAAATTCCAACAGCTTCATGTCGCGGTCCTGCTTGTACTCATTGGCAGTACCCGGGCGGTCGGTAGCGGCCTGGTTGGCTGCTGTGGCAGGAATATCGACCGTACCCTTACCCCGTGCAATGTCGTAACCCAGGTTCAGGTTGGCACGCAGGTCGGGCAGGAAATGGAATTTGTAATCCAACTGCAGGTTACCCAGGCTACGAAACACGTCGCTCCGGTTGTCTTGCTGCTCCAGTAAACCCAGCGGGTTGCGGGTAGCCAGTTGGTTGGGCTTGCCGGTGCTGGGGTCCAGCCACTCAAAAAAGCCACCGAAATTATTGTTGCCGCTATACACAGGCTGTGTAGGATCGAAACGAACAGCGGCACCAATGGCACCCTGGTCGGCAAAGCGGAACTGCGAGTTAGTCGCCTTCAGGTTCAGGTCTACCGACAGATGGTTTTTGAAAAACTTGGGGCTCAGGTTAATGGAGCTTGTCAAGCGCTTCATGTTATCGGTACGCAGCACGCCATCCTGATACATGTAGCCTACCGAGGCACGGTAAGGCATCTTACCAGCACTGCCGCTGATGCTCAGGTTATTGTCGCTCGATAATGCGTTCTGATAAATCACATCCTGCCAATTGGTGTTGGCAGTACCGAGGCGGCTTATTTGCGATGCATTGCCATTGGCCCGTACAAAACCACGAACCTCATCGGCACTCAGCACATCTACACGGTTGGCAGTCGTTTGCACAGCCAGGTTGGTGCTAAAGTTGATGCTTGGTTTGCCACGCTTACCCTTTTTGGTAGTAATGATGATGACACCGTTTGAAGCCCGGCTACCATAAATAGCAGTGGCCGAAGCGTCTTTCAGTACGTTGAACGATTCAATATCGTTCGGGTTGATCAGGCTCAGCGGGTTGGGCGATCCGGCAATACCGCCGTTGTCTACCGGTACCCCGTCAATTACTATCAGGGGGTCATTGCTGGCGTTGAGCGAAGCGCCGCCACGAATACGAATGGCGCTACCAGCACCAGGCGCACCGCCCGATACAATTTGAACACCCGCTACCTTACCGCTTATCAGCTGCTCAGGCGATGGGATGTTACCCGTTTGAAAATCTTTGGCAGAAACGGTGGTGATAGCTCCGGTCAGGTCTTTTTTGCGGGTACGGCCGTAGCCTATTACCACTACTTCGTTCAGGGCCGTTTTGGCACCGTCCAAAAACACCTGCATGTTGGGCGCAGCCGCCACTTCTTTGGTGCCAAAGCCTACATACGTAAAGACCAGCGTGGCGCCTTGTGACACCCGCAGCGAGAAGTTACCGTTGCCATCGGTGGCAGTACCGGAAGTGGTGCCTTTTACAGAAACGGATACACCAATGAGCGGAGAGCCATCTTTCGAGTCGCTCACTTTACCAGACACCAAAATGGTTTCCTGGGCCATTGCTGCAAGACCGATCAGCAAAAACACCGGAAGGACCATTCCTTTCAGCAGTCGTTGTAAGGTCATACAATTGAAATTTACAGTTGAAGTATATGTTGATGGTTGTTCAACCTAAGGGTGAAAAAGGCAATCGGCAGGTAGCAAACACAGGCAGGCGGCAAGCATCGGTCATTTTACAAGACAAGCAGCCGCCGTTAAGCGCTGCTGCTAACTGTGTATTTTTTACATGGTAAAGATGCCGGCTGTTATATGTTCTGATCTATGATGAAAATCATGCCGGCCACCGGGCATCTTTTGGGTCGGTGGCCGGCATGGCTGGCTATTCCCGGTTCAGGTTGCCGGTTATTCTAAATCGTTTGCCCGGGGCAATGTTGAGCGTGGCGCCGCTTTGCACGGTCAGCGTCACATTCAGGATGCACTCGCCGCTACCAGCCGGGTTTACCGTGATGGTAGAGCCTGCCGGCAGTACCGAAGGCGGTATTTGCCCATCCTGCCAGTTGGCGGGGTCGCTCCAGTTGCCGTTGCCGGTAAAGCTGAACTGGGTGCGCACGGCCGTTACGTCGCGGTCGGTAAACAGCAGGAAGGTACCAGGCGGCAGGTTGAATTGCTGCGTTTCCTGGCCGGGTGTAATGGTGATTTGCGTAGCAGTGAGACCACCGTTGATGTTGGCAAACGGATCGAACGGCTGCACATTGTGCGCATATACAAACCAGGTACCGGCATTGGGAAACGTAACGAAACCTGTTTGGTTAGTCACTTCAAAATTGCCCATTACCACCAGGCGCAAGGCATTGCTGCGAATGCGCTGCCACTTGAAGCCGCCAGCTAAACTAAAATCCAGATCGTTGGTGACAAAAGTGGGCAGGTATGATGGATTGCGGGTGCGCAGGCTGATAAGTCGGCCGTACATATCCCGCAGGTTGCGGCGGAAAGTGTTGTTGTTGTAATTGATGGGTGAGTTCGGGTCGTTGGGATTGGGCATGGCCCAGGCGGGTGGCTTGGGTGCAGTGCGGCAATCGCCGATAGTGAAATTCTCACACATATTAATCGAGCTATCGTAGGCCAGCTCACCAAACTGCCAAATCAGCTTAGGTCCAGGCGTGGTAAACAGGAAGGCGGCCACAGCTTGCAGGCGGCGAGTGTACACACTTACACTGCGGGTGTTGTGGCCCGGGTTCGAAGTATTGCCAAAGCGAACATTTTTGAAGGCGAGGCGCTCTTCATCGTGGCTTTCAGCGTAGGCCATCAGGTGCGGTACATTGTTGGCACCAAAGCTGCTCCAGCGGGTGGTATGGAACGCACGGGAGAAATTTGAATTGGGTATAAAGCCCATGCTGGCTTCGTTGTACTGGTCAGTCATTTTGCCCCACAACAGCATGCCACGCTTGGCCAGTTCGGCCTCTTCGTCGTCATTGCCCAGGTGCTCCAGTATCATGTAGGCACCATTGGCAATGGTTTGCGATTGGTCGTAAATGCGCTGCCAGATGTTGACGCGGCTTTGGTCAAAATTGTTCCAGTTGCCCACGTTACAGTTACCACCGTTATTATCGCAGGTTTGCACCTGGGTAAAGCCCTTGCTAAGGTCCCAGCGGAAACCGTCCAGTTTGTATTTTACCAGCCAGTGCCGCATCACATCTCCTACAAACTTGATGGTGGCGGGTGCCTCGTGGTTCATATCGTAGCCCACATTGAAGGCGTGCCTGGCGGCGGGGTTGAACCAGGGGTTATTGCCGGCAGGCCGGTTGTTGGCCGCATCCCAGTACATCTGCACCATCGGGCTTTGGCCAAACTGGTGGTTCAATACCATATCCATGATGACCGCAATGCCGCGGCCATGGCAGCTATCGATGAATTCACGTAGTTGATTCTCGGGGCCATAAAACTTATCGACCGCAAACATGAACGATGGGTTGTAGCCCCAGCTGTTATTGCCTTCAAACTCATTGAAGGGCATGATGTGAATGGCATTTACCCCCAGGCGGCTGATGTAGCTAAGTGTATCCCGCAGGGTTTTCCAGTCGTTGCGAGCCAAAAAGTCGCGTACCAACAGTTCGTACACAATGATGTTTCGCTTGTCGGGGCGCACAAAGTTGGTAGTAGCGCTGCTCCAGTTGTAGGTGGCTTTGCCAGGCTCCAATACGCTTACAATGCCGCTGGCCTTGCCTGTTGGGTACGCTTTCAAATTAGGGTAGCGATCGGTATAGGGCGCTACATTGATCCATGGATCATTCCACGGATCCAGCACCTTTTCGGTCATATAGTCTGCCACCCGCAACTGGCCGTCTATCACGTACTGATAAGCATATTCCTGGCCAGGCGTGAGCCCATTGATGGTAACCCAATAACGCAGGCCATCAGGCGTACGTTTCATTTGGTGCTGTAGGGTCTGCCTCCAGTCGTTAAAGTCGCCCACCACCGCAGCTGTGCTTTTGTTCGGGGCATATAGTACCAGCGTTACCGAGGTGTTGTCGTTGCTATAGTTGGCACCGTCCTGCGCACCTGCTGGCAGCGCTTCTACCTGTGCTACCGGTGTTACAAAAAACTCCACACTGTCTACCACCGGCGCTCCGCCGTTATCAGCTTCAAACCTGATGACCTGGTTGCCGGCGTTGCTCAGTACAGGGCTGGCCGATAGGCTGGTAGCACCTGCTTGGCTGGCTATCTGTGTGCCATTAAACAACAATCGCAGATTGGCGCTGATACTGGAATTGCCGGTGATGTTGAACGTTTGACCAACCGATGCTGTGATAGGCTCGATAGAGCGGACAAAAGTGGGCTGGCTGAACGGCACGGTGATGCGAGCCTGCAAACCGGCCGGAACCACATCTATATACATATCCGATCCGTCGGCATTGCGCTGCACCCTGGTGCCTGCTCCGTTTCTGAAAAGGATTGAAATCTTTTGGATTTGTTCGCCGGGCGGCACTGCATAAAAGGCCCGCACATCGGTAATGGTGAACTGCCAACGGTTGTTGCCCAGTGAGGTAGCCTGCAGTGCAGGGTTGGGCTGATTGAAGTTCTGGTTGAACTTGACATAGCGCCATGAACTAGGGGTGGCACTCAGGTTGGTAATCACACCGGTGTGCACATACACATCGGCTGGTGTTTGGCCCACCAGGCCTTTGTTGCCAAAATTGGCATCCAATGTCACCGTCACGGTGGCATTTTCAGTTACAAAAGCGGGGCTGGTGCTAATTAGCTGGGCAGAGGCGGCCACCACAGCCACCATCATCACCAAGAAGACGGAAAGTCGTTTTTTCATACGCAAGCTTCAGTTTACACCGGTTGTTTCGAGGGGGTTCGGTAAGTAAAGCTGCAAACGATTGCAAGCAGTCAGAAACAAAAATGTGTATTTTTTACACAATTACAAGTAATTTTTTGCTTT
>CANHEC010000033.1 GCA_947459455.1 Chitinophagaceae bacterium | reverse complement strand
CAACCTGACTACTTCGCCGGTGCCCATTGCCCGCTTCAACTACCGCTACACCCTGCTGCCCGATGGCAAACTGCCCTGGCAGGTGTTTAAAACACAGACCTACAGCGTATACGGCCAGGATGAAATAAAGGCCAGCCGCAACCTGCGGATTACACTGGGTCTGCGCCTGGATTATGTGGCCATTCCGAACACCGCCACCGATTACGCAAACAGCTATGTAAGTGGCCTCACCTTCCGCCAGCCCGATGGTGCTGCGTACAAAGTGAACACCGACCAGATGCCGAAAAACCGCTTGTACCTGTCGCCCCGCATCGGCTTCAACTGGGATGCGCTGGGCAACCGCCAGCTGCAGGTACGCGGTGGTAGCGGTGTATTCCTCAGCCGCCTGCCTTACGTACTCATCAGCAATCAGCTGGGCAATAATGGCGTGAACATTGGCCTGGTGAACGTAACCGGCACGGCTGCCAATCCGTTCCCCTTCACCCTGGACCCGACCCGCTATACTCCTACCGGTGTAGACCCCACCGCACTGCGTGGCTACAACGTAAACTATGGCGATCCTAACCTGCGCTTCCCGCAGGTATGGCGTACCAATATTGCGGCCGACTACCGCCTGCCCTTTGGTGGCCTGGTGGCTACCCTCGAAGCCATTTACAACCGCAACCTGAACGCCCTGCATTACATTGATGTAAACATGAAGCCCGCCAATGCGCAGTTCTTCGACGGGCCTGATCGCCGCCTCATTTACCCGGCGCAAGACCTGAGCGGTACTGCTGCCAGCGATGCCCGCCGCATCAATAGTGGCGTGGGCAACGTGTTTGTGCTGACCAACAATAACAAGGGCTACAACTACTCTATCACTGCTAAAGTGGAAAAGCCCATTACCAAAAACTGGGGCGGCTTGCTGGGCTACACTTACTCCAAAGCCACCGACCTGAGCTCGGTAGCCAGCACCGTGAATGCTACCACACCTGGCATCAATGGCCTGAACTACCTGCAGACCGGCTTTAGCGACAACGACCTGCGCCACCGCATCGTGGGCAACATCAGCTACCGCCTGCTGTATGGCAAGGGCATTGCCGGTGCTACCACTATCACCCTCGGTATGGTTAGTGCCAGCGGCTTCAAACTCAGCTACACCACCAGCAATGATCTGAATGGTGATGGCCAGTTCAACGACCTGATTTTTGTACCGAAAAACGGCAACGAAATCACGTTCCAAACCTACACCTCGGGCACTACTACTTTCACCGCCGCCGATCAGCAGGCTGCCTTTGAAAGCTATATTGCCAGCCACCCTTACCTCAAAAATCGTCGCGGCCTGTATGCCGAGCGGAATGGTGCCCAGCTGCCCTGGCTCACCCGTTTCGATTTCAGCATCGAGCAAGACCTGATTTTGAAGTTGGGCAAAAGCAAGAAGGCCAACATCTTCCGCTTCCGCATGGATGTGCTGAATGCCAGCAACCTGCTGAACAGCGACTGGGGAGTGAGCCAGATCAGCACCACCACCCAGCCGCTTAACTACCGTGGCCGTACCGCTGCCGGTGCGCCCATCTACCGCCTGGCCACCCAGGTAGTCAATGGCCAGACCGTGCTGCTGCGTGATGCCTTTGTGAAGTCGCGTACCATCGACGATGTGTACCAGATTCAGCTGGGTATCCGCTACATTTTCAACAACTGATAGCCGGACACCAGTCCTGCCTTTTTACAAGCCCCGCCCTTACCGGCGGGGCTTTTGTATGCTATCTTTAATAACAATTAAAACCTCCCGTCATGGCCTTCATTTTTCTGGGCGTTATCCTATTGCTGGTATCCATCATTGTAGGGCGCAGCAACGATAAGCTGCAAAAGCTGGCGGCCATTGGCCGGGGCCTTGCATTTGCCTTCATTGTACTGGGCATTGTATTCGCCTCCGTCATTCAGATAGATGCCGGCGAGGCCGGCGTGAAGGTGCTGTTTGGCAAAGTGCAGCGGGATGTGCTGCAAAGCGGGCTGCACTTTGTAAACCCCCTGCTCGACATCAGGCGGGTAGACATCCGCACCCAGAACTATACCATGAGCGGTGTACACGACGAAGGAGAAAAAGCGGGTGATGATGCCATCAAAGTACTTACCAGCGATGGACTGGAAGTAACCATTGACCTGACGGTGCTGTACCGCGTGGTAGGCGCCGAAGCGCCCCGGCTGCTGCAGGAAACCGGCTTTGACTACCGCGATAAAATAGTGCGCCCCCTGAGCCGCACCAAAATACGCGACAATGCCGTGTACTACCAGGCCATTGAGCTGTATAGCACCAAGCGAGATGAGTTTCAGGACCGCATTTACAAAAGCATAGACGCCGACTTTAAGAAACGGGGCTTGCTGCTGGAGCAGTTGCTGGTGCGCAATATCACCCTGCCCGAAAGTGTCAGAGCCACCATTGAGCAAAAGATCAATGCGGAGCAGGAGGCACAAAAAATGCAGTTTGTGCTGCAAAAAGAAAAACAGGAAGCCGAGCGGAAGCGGGTGGAGGCGCAGGGCATCAGCGATTATCAGCGCATCATCAACGAAAGCCTGACCGAAAAACAACTGCAGTACGAGCAGATAAAAGCCATGAAAGAGCTGGCACAAAGCCAAAACAGCAAAATGATCATCATGGGTCGGGGCAATACACCCATCATTTTAGACGGAAAGGGCAACTAACCGGCACCGAAATGCTGCCCTCAATAGTGCTGGCTGGCCGTACCTTTGCGGCCCCGCCGTGGGGCACCGCATATGATTGATAAACTGGAAGCCATCAAGGCCCGCTTTGAGCAAGTGGGTGTAGCCCTCACCAACCCCGAGATTGTGAGCAATCAGAAGGAGTTTGGCCGGCTGAGCAAAGAATACCGCCAGCTGGAGAAAATAGTACAGCCTTTTGAGCAGTATAAAAAAGTAATCGCCGATCTCGACTTTAGCAAAGAGCTGCTGAACGGCGACGATGCCGATATGCGGGAGCTGGCCAAAGAAGAGCTACCCCAGCTGACCAGCCAGGCCGATGCACTGGAAGCCCAGCTGAAAAAGCTACTGATACCCAAAGACCCACAGGATGATAAGAACGCCATTTTGGAAATACGAGCCGGTACCGGTGGCGATGAAGCCAGCCTGTTTGCCGGCGACCTGCTGGATATGTACCTGCGCTACTGCGGCAAAAAAGGCTGGAAAGCAGCCGTGGTAAGCGAAAGCGAGGGCACCGTAGGCGGCTACAAAGAAGTGGTGGTAGAGGTAGAAGGCGAAGATGTGTACGGCACCCTCAAGTTTGAAAGTGGTGTGCACCGCGTACAGCGGGTACCCGCTACCGAAACACAGGGCCGGGTGCATACCAGTGCTGCTACCGTAGCGGTAATGCCCGAGGCCGAAGAAGTAGACTTTGAACTGCGGGAAGCCGATGTAAAAATGGAAACCGCCCGTAGCGGTGGCGCCGGCGGCCAAAACGTAAACAAGGTAGAAACCAAAGTAATACTGACCCACGTGCCTACCGGCACCGTGGTCATGTGCCAAACCGAGCGTACCCAGCTGGGCAACCGCGAAAAAGCCATGACCATGATGCGGACCCGCCTGTACGAAGAGCAGGTACGCAAGCAGGAAGAAGAGATAGCACGCCAGCGCAAAACCCTGGTGAGCACCGGCGACCGCAGTGCCAAAATTCGCACCTACAATTATCCGCAAGGCCGGGTGACCGATCACCGCATTGGCCTGACGGTGTACAACCTGGATGCCGTGATGAATGGCGAGATCGAGGAATTTATAGAAGCCCTGCAGCTGGCCGAAAACGCTGAGAAGATGGCCAATATGCAATAGGCTGCCACTGCATTGCACCATAAAAAAGCGCCCCGACCAAAAGTGCGGGGCGCTTTGCTTGTATAGCTGTTACTGCTAGTGCTGGTGGTGATGCTGCTGGGCGGTGAATTCTTCCACGCTCATTTCCACGTTGTTGAAATTGGTCACCTTGGTTTCGGCCCATACAAACAGCTTGTCGGTCATCAGCTGGTTGTAAGTCTGGTCTACATACTTGCGGTCCTGCATCATGCGGTCTACATAGCTGTCCAGCCAGGCAGTGCTTTCGTCCAATGCCGTTACGCCCATGTAGCCCATCATCTGGCGCTTCGCAAATTCACGCAGCTCGGCAGGCTCTATATTCAGTTGGTTTTCCATCATCAGCTTATCGCTGATCAGGGTCCACTTCAGCGAGTTGCGGAATGAAGGGAATTCCTTCTCCACCTCTTCGGCAGTTTTGGGCTTTTCGCCGCCATTTTGCAGCCAGCGCTTCAAAAAGTCTTCGGGCAGTTCAATGGCAGTATTGTCAATCAGGTAGTGGTAAATTTCGTCGTGCACCTGGCCACGGGCCTGGTTGGCCCAGTAGGCTTCAATGTCTTCTTTCACGGCCGCCCGAAACTCGGCTTCGGTGGCAATGGCACGGCCGGGAAACAGCTGATTGAAAAACTCTTCGTTCAGCTCCCGCTTTTCTACCAGTCCTATTTTAGTAATGGTCAGTTTGAAGCGCTTGCTACCGGCATCGGCTACGTCGGTCAGGCCCAGGTCGCCGGTTAGCCATTCTTTTTCCTTGGCTTCAAAAGCTTCGTCCAAGGTCAGGGTCAGGCTATCGTCCTTTTTCAGGCCCTGCAGCTGCGGCCGAAACGCTTCGGCAAAATAGCTCACCAGCAGGCTGTTGGTTTTGCTGATGCCGTCGGCTACTTCGTTGCCATCGGCGTCCACTTCAGTAAAGGTCACGTTCAGCACCTGCTCGTCGCTGCTCATCGCTTCTGGCTCGGTCATGTTGCCATACCGGGTTTGCAGGCGGCCTACTTCTTCGGTTACCATGTCTTCGGTCACCTTTACCAGGCGGCGTTGGATGGTGGCCTTCGTCAGGTCGGCTACCTCAAATGCCGGCTTCAGCCCAATTTCGAAGCTGAACTGATAATCGCCGGGCAGGTTCATATCCAGCTGGCGTACCGCTTCCGCATTGTCTTCGGTAGGCAGGGGCTGCGCAAATATTTCGGGCCGCTCTTTTTCCAGCCAGCCGTTTATTTCCCGCTCTACGGTACGCAGCACTTCGTCGCTGTACACGCTGGCACCCATCATTTTTTTGATGTGGCCCAGGGGCACCATGCCTTTGCGAAAGCCCGGCACATTGGCCTGCTTACTATAGTTTTTCAGCGCTTTTTCAAAAGCCGGGTAATAGTCTTCTTTGCTAAGGTGAACCGTCAGCTTGTCGGTCAGCAAGCCTACATTTTCCCTGGTTACAGTTGCCATGTTTTGTAGTACAGGTTTGATAATGGTATAGCGGCGGTACCCGGCTTAGTGCCAGCCGCCCATGCGGGCGCCCTGGTACCGTCCAAAAATTTTTGGGCTGCAAAGGTAGCGGAATAGCCCCAAGCACGTGCAAGCTTAACAAAAGCGGCCCGCCGCCCGTCTTTAGCAATACCCGAAGATGTTT
Organism: Chitinophagaceae bacterium; assembly: GCA_947459455.1. GTDB lineage: Bacteria > Bacteroidota > Bacteroidia > Chitinophagales > Chitinophagaceae > Phnomibacter. Next base: position 4,742 of record CANHEC010000033.1, on the reverse strand, counting down.
AGCATCAAAAAACTAAATTTATTAGTGTGAAAAACAAAAAGCACCTAACTTCACCGCCTTAATACTTTTATATCGCTTACCATGGCATCGAAAAATTCAACCACCGAAACAGAAGTTATGAGCAACAATGCGAATGCCGAAAAACTGAAGGCCCTCAAGCTCACCATCGACAAAATCGACAAGGATTTTGGCAAAGGAAGCGTAATGATGATGAACGAGCGGGCCGCTACCCAGCAAGAAGTCATTTCTACCGGCTCCATCGGGCTGGATGCCGCACTCGGCATTGGTGGCCTGCCCAAAGGCCGGATTGTAGAGATATACGGACCTGAATCGAGTGGTAAAACCACCCTCAGCACCCATGTAATAGCCGAAGCCCAGAAAATGGGCGGCATGTGTGCCATTATAGATGCCGAACACGCTTTTGACAGCAACTATGCCCAAAAACTTGGGGTAGACGTAGACAACCTGCTGATCAGCCAGCCCGACTATGGCGAGCAGGCACTGGAAATAGCCGACCGCCTTATTTTGAGCGGTGCCCTCGATGTGGTCGTTATTGACTCAGTAGCCGCACTGGTACCCAAGGGCGAACTGGAAGGCGAAATGGGCGACAGCAAAATGGGCCTGCAGGCCCGCCTGATGAGCCAGGCGCTGCGTAAGCTGACAGCCACCATCAGCAAAACCAATACGGTGTGCATTTTCATCAACCAGCTGCGTGAAAAAATCGGAGTGATGTTTGGCAACCCCGAGACGACCACCGGTGGTAATGCCCTGAAGTTTTATGCATCGGTGCGGCTGGATATACGCCGCAGTACGCAAATAAAAGATGGCGATGAAGCCGTGGGCAACCGGGTGCGGGTAAAGGTGGTCAAGAACAAAGTAGCACCTCCTTTCCGCCAGGCGGAATTCGATATCATCTTCGGCGAGGGCATCAGCAAAACCGGTGAGATCATCGACATGGGTGTTGAACTCGGTATCGTGAGCAAAAGCGGTAGCTGGTTCAGCTATGAAGGCAATAAGCTGGGCCAGGGCCGCGATGCTGTGAAAGAATTGCTAAGAGACAACCCCGAACTGGCCGGCGAAATAGAAGCCAAGATCCGGGCGAAGATCAAAGAGATGCAAGCGGCATGATTATTGCGTGGTAAAACATTGAACCATTATTGGACATTAGGAGGCGATGTCTTTCGCTTGCACATCAGTAATGGATTGTTCTGAAAAGCCGCTCCCACCAGCCAGGGAGCGGTTTTCTTCTGGCCGCATAGTGGTCATTGGGTTACAAAAAATTGAAAGTTGTGAATGCTTTGTTTTTTCAGAGATCAGCAACCTGAGATGCGAAGCGCAGAACTGCGCATTCTTTTGCGCAGAAACATCCTTCCAACACCGGTGGCGGCAGCGCATCTTTGTGTCATCAGATGCAAATAACGCATCAACCCTCAAGCCCTAAACCATAGGTCCCCCTCCTCACATTGCACCTGCCGCTCCCCAGCGCAGGTGTAATTTTTTTTCCGCCCTGCCGGCGATGGCTGTTGAGGCCCCCACCGGACCATTTGGTAAATCGGTGCGCCTGAGGCGAACCGCCGCCTACCTTTGCTGCCTTTATTTTTTACACCTGCAAAAGGCTACATGCGCAAAAAGAAGAACCAAATCATTCGCGGGCTGGAACTAACGGCCTATGCTGCCGAAGGCAAAAGCCTGGGCCGTACGCCCGAGGGCAAAGTAGTATTTGTAGAACGGGCGGTGCCCGGCGATGTGGTAGATGTGTGGCTCACCCGCAACAAGGCCGATTGGGCCGAAGGCACGCCGGTAGAAATAGTGCGGCCCAGCCCACAGCGCATTCAGCCCTTTTGCGAGCACTTTGGCGTGTGTGGCGGCTGCCAGTGGCAAATGCTGCCCTACGAGCAGCAGCTGGCCTACAAACAACAGCAGGTGTACGACCAGCTGACCCGCATTGGCGGCGTACCGCTCAGCCACCTGCTACCCATTGTGGGCTGCCAGCACACCACACATTACCGCAACAAACTGGAGTTTACCTTTTGCAACCGCCGCTACCTGCTGCGGGAAGAACTGGCCGATGCCAGCATCAGCGCCGAAGGCAGCTTTGCCGGCTTTCATGCCCGTGGCGTATTCGACAAAGTAGTGCACCTGGGCCACTGCCACCTGATGGCAGAGCCCGCCAACCAGATACGGGATGTGCTTCGCCAAAAAGCGATCGAGCTGGGCATGCCCTTTTATGATTACAAGCAACACCGTGGCTGGATGCGGGGAGTGCAGTACCGCCTGTGCAGCACCGGCCACCTGATGGTGAATGTGGTACTGGGCTATCACGCTCCGGCCGCTCAGCAGCAGTTGCTGCAGCATTTGCTGGAGCAGGTCCCCGCCATTACCACGCTGTACTGCACCATTAATGGCAAGCAGAACGACAGCATGCATGGCCTGCAGCCCGAGCTGGTGCATGGCCCGGCCCACGCCATCGAAATGCTGGAAGATTTTCAGTTTCTCATCAGCCCGCAGTCCTTCTTTCAAACCAATACCAGCCAGGCCGAGGCGCTGTACCGCATCACCCGCGACATGGCCGAGCTCGACGGCAGCCAAACCCTGTACGACCTGTACTGCGGCACTGGCAGCATTGGCATTTTTTGCAGCCGCGGTGCCAAAAAGCTCATTGGCGTAGAACTGGTACCCGAAGCCATTGCCGATGCCGAAGCCAACGCCCGGCTGAATGGGCTGACACATACTGCCTTCTTTGCCGGCGATGTGATTGATGTGTGCGACGATGCCTTCTTTGCCACACATGGCCGGCCCGACGTCATCATCACCGATCCACCGCGGGCCGGTATGCACGAAAAGCTGGTGCGCAAAATACTCGACATGGCGGCACCCACCGTTGTGTACGTCAGCTGCAACCCCGCCACCCAGGCCCGCGACCTGCGCCTGCTGGCAGAGCGTTATGAAGTAACCAAAGCGCAACCGGTGGATATGTTTCCGCATACACACCATATCGAAAACGTGGTACAGCTGAAGCTGAAAACAACCTAGCGCTACCTTTTCAGTTTTTGCCAATGCCCTGCGCTGCTGTATCTGCAGGAAACTTGAGGAATGCTGAATGATGAGGGATGAATGCTGAATAAGCAGACAACCCTTGCGGCCCTTGCGCAGGCTTTGCGTTCCTTGCGGTTAAATGGGTAACGCTGAATGATGAAGGCTGAATGATGAATGAGCGGCCCTCCCTTGCGCATCCATTGCGTTCCTTGCGGTTCAAAAGGAAATGCTTTATGGACGATAGTTTTTACCGCAATGGGCGCCATGAGAAAACACGCAAAGAACGCAAGGAAAAGTTTTGCGCATCATTCCCCGGATACCCCAATACCCAATACCCAATCAACCAATTCCTAATCAACCACTTAACCAATCCCCCCTCACGCCTTCAGCTCTTCCAGCTCCTTTTGCAGCCTGAACATTTCATCCCGCAGACGGGCCGCTTCTATAAAGTCCATATCACGGGCTGCTTTCTCCATTTGTTTTTTCACCCGGGCTACTTCCTTCTCCATTTGCGGAATGGTGCGGTATACTTCGCCATCTTCTGCCGCCAGGTTGCCCGGTTGCAGTATATCCGCCTCGTACGGTATGGCTGTCGATTTGCTTTCATCAAACCCTTTGATGTCGAGCACACTCGTTTGCTTCATCACATCCTCTATGCTCTTCTTCACCGTGGTGGGCACGATGCCATGCAGGGTGTTATAAGCAATCTGCTTTTCGCGGCGGCGCTGCGTTTCATCCATCGTTTTCTGCATGCTATCCGTGATGGTATCAGCATAAAAAACAACGAGGCCCTCCGCATTACGAGCTGCCCGGCCTGCTGTTTGCGTCAATGATTTTTCGTTGCGCAAAAAGCCTTCCTTGTCCGCATCCAGTATCGCCACCAGCGATACTTCCGGCAGGTCCAGCCCTTCCCGCAGCAGGTTCACGCCTACCAGCACGTCTATCTCGCCCAGGCGCAGCTGCCGCAGTATCTCCACGCGGTCCAGCGTGTGTACCTCGCTGTGGATGTACTTGCTCTTGATGTTGATGCGATGCAGGTACTTGTCCATTTCTTCGGCCATGCGCTTCGTCAGCGTGGTCACCAGCACCCGGTCGCCCTTGCGCACCCGCTTGTCTATTTCATCCAGCAGGTCGTCTATCTGGTTAATGCTCGGCCGCACTTCTATCGGCGGGTCCAGCAGGCCGGTGGGCCGCACCACCTGCTCCACCACTACGCCGCCGGTTTGCTCCAGCTCGTAGTCGCCGGGGGTAGCGCTTACGTACACCACCTGGTTCAGCATGCTTTCAAATTCATGAAAGTTCAGCGGCCGATTGTCCAGCGCCGAGGGCAGCCGAAAACCAAAATCCACGAGGATCATTTTGCGACTGCGGTCGCCGCCATACATGCCCGCTACCTGCGGTATGGTTTGGTGGCTCTCGTCTATGATGCAGAGAAAGTCTTTCGGAAAATAATCGAGCAGGCAGAAGGGGCGGGTGCCGGGCTGCCGCCGGTCGAAAAAGCGGGAATAGTTTTCTACTCCGTTGCAGTAGCCCAGTTCACGTATCATTTCCAGGTCGTACTCAGTGCGTTCCTTCAGGCGTTGCGCTTCTATAAACTTGCCCTGGCTTTGGAAGTACTCCACCTGCCGCGTCATCTCGTCCTGTATTTCGTGCAGTATCTGCACAATCATGTCTTTGGGCGCCAGGTACAGGTTGGCCGGAAAAAT
>CANHEC010000032.1 GCA_947459455.1 Chitinophagaceae bacterium | reverse complement strand
GGCACTTGCCGCAAGGCCGATATCACGCCCATGTTCGACCGCCTGGAAGCAGCGCTGGCAAAGCTGCAGTAACTACAAAGCGGCATCCTGTAAATTGCCGCATGAAGAGCTGGAAGATTTTTTGGATAGCCACCATGCTGCTGACCACAACGGCAGCCACTGCACAGCGGGCAGGCGTGGTCACCGGCAAGCTGCCACAGTTGGCGTTTAGCAATGGTACCGATCGGTTGGGTAGCGCCAAAGCAGGCTACCTGGATACCGGCATCGTGGTACGTGTAGCCGATAGTGCCAACGGCCTTTACACCTTGCAGCTCAGTCGCCAGCGACAAGCCTATTTATCGAAAGAGTTTGTACAATGGCGGGGCGATAGCCTGCCGCAGCCGCCAGCGCTGATGGAGGCATGGAGTGTGCGTGGTGGCAGCAAGTACGATACCGTGAGTATCGGCCTGAGTAGAAAGGTGGCCTACTCCAGCTGGATGGAGACCTCGCCAGCTACCATTGTGGTAGAGTTGTACGATGTGCAGAGCAATACCAACTGGATTACCCAGCTGAGCAGCGCCAAGGGCATAGCCGATGTGAGCTGGCAGCAAACTGAAACCGATGTGGTGCAAGTGCGCATCCAACTGGCGCAGGCGCAGCATTTGGGCTATCGCATTGCTTATGTGGGCAAGCGTTTGCAGCTCATCATTACCCGCCGGCCGGCGCATGCGCACCTGCACGATATCACCGTGGCCATTGATGCAGGCCATGGTGGCAGCAACACGGGCGCCCGTGGTGTGAAGAGTGGTGTGCTGGAGAAAGACTACACTTTACTGTTTGCCAAAGCGCTGAACAAATTGCTGCAAAAGAAAGGGGTGAAGACCATCATGATCCGCGATAGCGATACTGCCATCGACAATAAAGACAGGCTGTTGATGCTGCAGCCCCTGCAGCCCGATGTGCTCATCAGTTTTCATCTCAATAGCAGTAGCCGGCCTTCAGCCCGTGGCACCAGCACCTATTACCGGCACGTAGCTTTTCGGCCGCTCACGCAGCACATTCTCAGTCAGCTGTTGGAAATAGACGGACTGCCGGAGTTTGGCAACATCGGCAGCTTCAATTTTCAGCTGGTACAGCCTACCGATTATCCAAGCTGCCTGGTAGAAGTGGCTTTTTTGAGCAATGAAGAAGACGAACAACTAATCCTGAATGAGCACTTCAGAGAAAAGCTGGTGCACAAAGTGTACGAAGGACTGCTACACTGGGTGAAGTCGCTGAAGTGAGGCGAGAATGACTGTCAGGCTTTGCCGGCCGCTATCTGTTCCAATGCCATTACCAGCCGGTCCAGGTCTTGCAGGCGGGTGTACACATGTGGCGTTACCCGCACACAGTGTACATTCTCCCAGTTGATGCCGACCGTATGTATTTTGAACTTGTTGAATAATTTGCTTTCCAGTTCTTCGGGCTTCAGCCCATCTATACTTACGCCGGCGATGGCGCAGGAGTAAGCAGGCTTCAGCGAAGTGTGCAGTTTTACTTTCGGGATCTGCAAAGCTTTTTCGGCCCAGTAATTTTTGAGGTAGCGAATACGGTCTTCCTTGCGGCGGGCACCAATGGCTTCATGAAAATTGATGGCTTCACCAATGGCCTGCTCAATGCAAAAGCTGCGGGTACCCAGGGTCTCAAACTTTCGGATATCGCTGCTGCGGGGCTGGTCATTGCATACCAGCGGCCAAATCTTTTCAATCTTTTCTTTTTTTATCCAAAGCATGCCGCTGCCAATGGGGGCGCTCAAAAACTTATGCAGCGAAGTGCCAAAGTAATCGCCGCCCAGGGCGGGCACATCTATGTCGAGCAGGCCAAAGCTATGCGCCGCATCAATGATGACTTCGGCGCCACGGCTGTGTGCCATATCGGCTATTTTTCGCACCGGCAGTATTTGCCCCACCCAGTTAATGATGTGAGTAAGGTGCACCACTTTGGTACGGGGCGTCATGGCCTCGGCAAACTTTTGTACGATGGTCTCATCGTTTTCGATTGGGAAATCGAAAGAGAGTTGTTTGTACACGATACCGTCGCGAAGCTGGCGTTGCTTCCACGCTTGTATCATGTTCGGATAGTCCTGCAGGGTGCCGATGACCTCGTCACCTTTTTGAAGTGGCAGGCCAAAAATGACAGTGTTCAGCGCCTCGGTGGCATTGCGGTTAATGGCTATTTCGTCGGGCAGGCAGCGGGCCAGGTTGGCCAGCTTGGCACGCAGTGGTTCGCGGCCCTGGTCCATGATGCGCCACATGAAATAGCTGGGGCCTTCATTGGCCAAATCGTTGTAGCGGCGCAGGGCTTCCTGCACTACGCGTGGCGCAGGGCTTACACCGCCATTATTCAGGTTAATGATGTTGGGGTTGACCGTATAGCCTTGCTGAAAAATGGTCCAAAATGCTTCGTTGCTGGCATCGCTGTCGGGGTGGTCGGCATCCAGCAAGCGGGCTGCAAGGCGCAGATCTTCGGCGTGTAGCTCTTGTAGCAGTGTTTGCAGGCCGAAAGCGCCCACGCCTGCAGCACTGGCTTTTTTGAAAAAGCTTCTCCGGTTGGTCATACAAAGGCGGGTTTGGGTAAATGTAGCAAAAGCCGGGCAGCCACGTGCCCCATTTACCTGCCGCCCAAAGAGCCGGTCATTGCAGGCTGTTGAAATAATCAACGGCTGCTTTCAGCTGTTGCTCCGATTTTTTGGCACCACGCTGCCGGGCCGCCCAGGTGCTGAAAGCAGCGCTTTCGAGCAGATCGGCGATATCATCAAGACTTTGTACTTTCTCAACCCTGCCATTGTATAGCAGCAGGTATTGAATAGTGGTATTGATACGCCTTTCGGGCGTGGCCGAACTGTAGGCCTTCGTTTCGATGTCCTGCTTCAAAAAACGCTTCAACAGGCTGGCTTTGCCGGTAGCCAGCAGTTGCATCCAGCCCTCGGGCGCCGTCACTGCATTGGCCAGCGCCAGTTTATTTACAAACACAGCGCTGGTATCATTGCTCTCGTCACGAAAAATGACCGACTTGACTGCCTGGGTCGTCACCATTTCGCGGCCGGCAGTATCCAAATAGTGCACCTCGTTTTCCAGCAGGTTCATTTTCACAGGCACGTTGTTCACCAAGGTGCCGTTGGCCAGCAGGATGGCTGCAGGACGCCAATCGGCATTAAAAAATGGACTGCCTTCAATGACTGTTTCCCATTTACCGGTTTCCACCATTTTATCATGCATATGCAAAAACAGTGGATTGCCCACCCGCTTCTGAGCAAGGCCACCTGCAGCCAGCATCAGCATGGCTGCGGTCAGTAGTCCACACATTTTCAAACCTGGTCGGATACACATAAGTCAATATTGATCGTTGCAAACACGGAACAGGGCATGCACGCTGTTCTTTCGACAACGCAAGTTATTTCATTTCTATTTGCTAAATGGGTACAACTGATACCTGGCTGTGGTCAAAGGCTATTGAAGTAATCGACGGCAGCTTTGAGTTGTTCCTCCGATTGCTTCCTGCCGCGTTGTTTTGCCACCCATGTGCTGAGAGAGGCGCTTTCCAACAAATCGGCGATATCGCCCAGGGTTTGTACCTTCTCTATGCGCCCATCGAACAGGAGGAGGTATTGTGTAGTGGTATTGATGTGCGTTACCACGGTGGATGCACCATATCCTTTGACTTCTACATCTTGCTTCATCATTCGTTTCAGCAGGGTCGCTTTTCCCTTGCTCAGCAGTTGCATCCAGCCATCTGGTACCGCAGCTGCTTTTGATAGGGCCAGTCGGTTTACCAGTACAGCACTGGTGTCGTTGGCTTCATCCAAAAAAATCACTGATTTCACTTCGTGCATTGTCACCATTTCGCGTCCGGCCGAATCGAGATAATGGATTTGATTGTCCAGCAGGTTCACCTTTACCGGCACTTGCTCTACCACCACACCATTGGACAGTAGCAGGGCTGCAGGGCGCCAGGAGCTATTGAAGAACGGGCTGCCTTCTACTACTTTTTCCCACACGCCGGGCTCTACGTGCCTATCATTAAGTGTCATGATAACCGGGCGCCCCGCTTTGTTTTGGGCTTGCGTGTTCACAAACGTAAGCAGCCCCGCCAGCAGGCAACAGCCTGCAAGGTTGAAAGGGAAGAGATGTTGCATAGCTGTACAATTTTTGATTTTGCACCACCAGCTGTAAGATACAACACAATTCAAAGTCGGTTGAAAGCATCAACGACCGCTTTCAAATCAGCCTCACTTTTAACATTTTTCTTTTGCCCGGCAGCTGCCTCTGGCAAGACTGCCAATACATCGGCTACTGTTTTTACCAAATGCAGTTTTCCCTGCCGCAGCACGTAGTAGCGCACCTCGGTAGAAATGGTGCGGTCCAGCGTGGCCGACGCATATTGTTTCGATTCTATCAGTTTTTTAGTTCGCTCTTTCAGCAGGCTGGCCTTGCCGATAGCCAGCACCTGAAACCATCCCTTGCGGTCGAACTCGATTGATTGCTGCGACATGAAGATGGCACTAGTGTCGTTGCCAAGGTGTTTGAAGACGATGTATTTGACCGGTGTCACGGCACTTAGCTCTGCATTCGACGAGTCTTTGTAATACACCTCGTTGTCCAGCAGGTTGAGTTTGATCCGCAGATTTTCAACTACCACATTGTTGTATAAAATGATGGCGCCGGGCTGCCAATCGTCAAACAGGTACGGCGAGCCATCCAGCACATCGCTGTACTTGTTCATCACCAGTGTTTGGCCGTTTACCGCCAGGTTCAGCGCCTGCGGTGCAAATGCCACCGTACCGTTATACGTTTGCACAATGCCAAAACTGGCATACTGCTGGGTATGAGCTGCCATGGTCAGGCTGAGGCCAAAGGCTACTATCAACAGGCGATGGATTGGCATGACTGCTGTTTAGGTGGTTACATTCGTCAGACAAGTGCAGCAAGTGTTTTCGTTGCAGCTCCTGCATTATAGTTTTTCGTACAAGGCCCGCAGCCGGTCGCGGGTCATGATGCTTTCCCAGTTCTTGCCCAGGGCGTTTTCCCACAGCGGTTTCATGCCCAGGCTTACGTCTATCATTTTATCAAACTGTTCATCGGTCAGGCCCTGTGTAATACCCTTTGGAATATCGTATCCGTCTTTGGCCACCATTTTTTTAAACTCTGCCACGCCGGCCGGGTAAAACTCTTCCAGTTGGTCGAACACAATACAGTTGCCAATGCCGTGCTTGGTGCCCAGCAGGTAGCTGAGGCCGTAGCTCACAGCATGTGCCACGCCTACCTGGCTGTACGCAATGCTCATGCCGCCGGCATAGCTGGCCATCATCAGTTTATCATCGCAGGCGTCGTTCCATTCAGGGGCTTCTAAAAACACCTCGCGGCAAAGCTGCAGCGCTTTTTCGCCATAGCTTTTGCTGAACTCATTCAGGTAAGTGCCTTCCAGGCTTTCGATGCAGTGGATGTAGCAATCCATGCCGGTGTAAAAGCGTTGATTTTTAGGTGCATCTTTCGTGAGCTCGGGGTCCAGTACTATTTGGTCAAATGGGGTAAAGTCGCTGTTCATCCCCAACTTGCGGGTAGGTCCGGTGAGCACGGTGGTGCGGCTTACCTCGGCACCGGTACCGCTCAGGGTAGGAATGCCCACTTTGTAAACGCCGGGTTGTTTCACCAGGTCCCAGCCCTGGTAGTCGGCACTGCTGCCGCTATTGCCCATCATCAGGCTTACGGCCTTGGCCAGGTCCATGGTGCTACCGCCCCCAATGCCTATGATGCCACTCACGGTGCCGTAAGCTTCTTTCAGCTGTTGTGCCAGCGCATCTACCTGCGTGGTTTTGGGCTCGTAGGTTACATCGGCATACAGCAGCAGATCATTGCCCCGCAGCGGTACGCGGCTCTCCAGTGGGTTCCCCTTAAAGTAGTGGTCCAGCAAAAAAACCATCGGAGCGCCTTCCTTGCGGTGAGGGGCTATTATTTCATCTAATTGGTTGAAGCTGCCGCGGCCGTACACCACGTAGCCTACCATCTTAAAGTTTCTGAACTGCATAGAATGGCTTACTTGAAATGAGTAGGCAGCGAAGATAAATGATTGGGCTGCTGCAGTGGGCCCAATGGGCGGCCGATGATAAAAATCATAGGAGGGCGGCGCTGCGCATGGTTACTTGTCGGTTTTATTGCCCGATGTATGAGTGCAGCCAACCTGGTTCAGAATAACCCACCCATTCGCCTGTTTATGGAAGGGCCGGCGGCTCCGCGGGCCGGCTCCGAAGAGGAAATAGAGCTTTTCAAGCACCTGCAGTTGCAGCTGGCCGACCAGTTTGAGCATGCCTTTCCCGATCAGCTGGCACCTAAAACGGTCGTCATCCTTCCCAGCCTTACGCTCGATCAGGAAATCATGCAGCGCATCGATGGCATTGTACATTACGAGGAGCGGTTGCTGTGTATGCTGATGCTGCTGCGCATGCCCCGCACCCACCTGGTGTACCTTACCAGCATCCCGCTCGATCCGGTCATTATCGACTACTATCTGCACCTCCTGCCCGGCATCACCGGCTACCATGCCCGCCAGCGACTCACTATCCTTAGTTGCTTCGATGCTTCGCCGGTATCGCTTACACAAAAAGTGCTCGATAGGCCACGGCTCATTCAGCGCATTCGCAAACTCATTCCTTCGGGCCATGCTGCCCACATGACTTGCTTCAATGTGACACCGCTGGAGCGTACACTGGCTGTGAAACTGAATATGCCGATCTACGGCTGCGATCCCGATCTGTTCGACATTGGCAACAAAAGCAATGGTCGCAAGCTCTTCAGAGCAGCCGGGCTGAAAGTGCCCGATGGGTTTGAAGACCTGCGAACCGAAGAAGAAATTGCGGAGGCGCTGGCCGCTTTGCGGCTGCGGCATCCTGGCCTGCAAAAGGCCGTGGTAAAAATGAACGAGGGCTTTAGCGGTGAAGGCAATGCCGTTTTTCGCTACCCCGAACGCATGGCCCATGCCGATGTAACACCTCAGCAAATGCTGAAGCTGCTGCCACACAGCCTCAAAGTGATTGCGCCTGATCTGAGCTTGCTCGGCTTTCTGAAAAAGTTTGCTGCGCATGGTGGCATTGTGGAGGTCTTTGTGGAAGGGGTGGAGAAAGAATCACCTTCGGTGCAATGCCGTATTGATCCGATGGGCGGTTGCGACATCATCAGCACACACGATCAGGTGCTGGGCGGCGATAGCGATCAGGTATACCTCGGCGCCTATTTTCCGGCACAGCCAGCTTATGCAGCGGAGCTGGCCCGCATTTGCCAGCCGCTGATGCAGGCCATGCGGCAGCAGGGCGTCATCGGTCGCTTTGGAGTCGATTTTATTTCTGTAAAAAACAAGAAAGGGAAGTGGGAACATTACGCCATTGAAATCAACCTGCGCAAGGGGGGCACCACAAATCCTTTTCTGATGCTGAAGTTTTTAACCGAGGGCACCTACCATGCCGATACCGGCAAATTCAAAATCAAAACCGGTCAATTACGCCACTACTTCAGTACCGATAACTTGATGGATGAACGCTACCGGGGTCTTACCCCGCACGATCTGATTGAAATAGCCACCGATCAAGGGCTCATTTTCAACGGAGCGGCACAAGAAGGGGTGATGTTTCACATTATTGGAGCGCTGAGCCAGTATGGCAAGCTGGGCGTGCTGTGTGTAGGCAAAACCAAAGAAGGGGCCCGCCGATTGTATGAACGTACCCGGCAGGTATTGCTGCAGGCTTGTGGCGTATAAAAAAAGCGAACCGGTGTCGATTCGCTTTTGCCTGTAAGCCCCACGGGGCTGTTTAAGGGTAATATGATTAGTTGAGCAATGCAGCAAAGCTGGGCAGCTCCGACCAATAGCACACATTATCCAATGGATCGCCGGTTTCCACGTTGTAGTATTGCTCATTGCGGTACACAGCAGCCATCACCAGTGGCTTTGCTTCGGCATAGCATAGCACGGTCAGTATTTGCTCATGTTCCAGCTCGGCCGATGGTACGTGCAACGCACTGTTGTTCCAGCCATTCCACTGGCCGGTTACTCTCAAGCTTTTTTCCTGTTGTTGGCTCATACGAAATCATTTTTCAACGGCAGCCACCTGCAGGCTACCGCATGTTTAGAAAATCCCGGATGGTAAAACAGGCTGCTGCGGGCACCGAAGTCCTTGCGGACGATTCTGAAGCACACCCCACACATTTTCGATGCTCCGCAGACAGCTCTGTTATTTACACCCACCCTTGGTTATCCATTTCACCACACCATTATTTATTCGTGTTGTATATGGCGCAAAAGTCTTGGTAGCAAAGGGCTTTCACCTGCGGCAATCGTCACAATAGGTTTTCATTCACATGCAAAAAGGCCCTGCAACGCAGTGTTGCAAGGCCTTTTTAACAGCATAGACGCTTATGTGACAACTAACTGTTAATGCGGGCACGAATGCGGCTCAGACTTTCACGGCTGGTGCCCAGCCAGCTGGCCAGCTGTGTAAGCGATACCCGCTGCAGCAGGTGTGGCTTGTGCTCTACTACATATCGGTATCGGTCTTCGGCACTCAGCCGGCGCAGCATTTCTGCATGCTCTTCTTCCTGCAGGTACAGGTCTTGAAAAAATCGAAACGCCGCCTGGTTAAAATCGATATTCGTTTCAAACAACGGCAAGCAATCCGGCCGGGCGGCTTTCAGCAGTTTGCAAGGCGTCATGCACACCAGGTGGCGGTCGCTGGGCTCTTGCAGCCGCAGGCTTTTAAACTCACTGGCCAGCTCATCTTCAAAGTAGAAGTGCTGGTTTACTTCGCGGCCCTTCTCATCGTGCAGGTAGCAGCGCAGAGATCCCTTCAGGATAAAGTAGAGGTGCCGGCATACCTCTCCCTCTCGCAGCAGGATGGTACCTTTTTGGCCTCCACTTCTTCAAACTGCTCCAAAAAGCTTAGCAGTGTGCTATCGTCTATGGGGTGCAGCGCATGGATAGCCTGCCGAAAGCGGGTAACAAAACCGGGTGAAAAAGCATGCATGTGAGCGGAATCTTTTTTGATATCAGGAGGCAAGCAGCCGGCTGGCTTTTTCGAGGTCTGCAGGTGTGTCTATTTCTACACCCATGTAATCTACTACTACCATCTTTAGCGGTATGCCGTGTTCAAGATAGCGCAGGCACTCAATTTTTTCGGCTGCTTCCAGCGGTGTCATAGGCCAGCTGGTAAAGTTGAGCAATGCTTGTTTGCGAAAAGCATATACCCCAATGTGCTCGTAGTACACCGGCGTGAGGCTTTGGTCGCGGTGGTAGGGCACCGGCGATCGGCTGAACATCAACGAGTTCATCTGCAGGTCTACCGCTACTTTCACATAGTTGGGGTCGGCTATGCTGGCGGCATCAGTCAGCACCTGCATCAGGCTGGCTACCTGCACTTGCTGCCCGGCTTCGCCTTCAAACACCTGCAACAGCTGCTCCAGCGGCTGGCGGCGCACAAAGGGTTCATCGCCCTGCACATTCACAATGATGTCCACGTCCATATCAACGGCGGCTTCGGCTATGCGGTCGCTACCGCTTTCGTGGGGGCGTTGGCTCATTACTGCCCGGCCGCCGTGTTGAGTAATCTCTTCAAAAATGATGGAGCTGTCCGTCACCACCAGCACTTCGTCAAACAGGCCGGTGGCTACGGTATTATCGTAGGTGTGCCGTATCACGGTTTTGGGCCCCAGCTGCTGCATCAGCTTGGCCGGAAAACGGGTGGCCGCGTAGCGGGCCGGTATCATGGCTACTTTTTTACTCATGGCGGCTTATCGGTGTTTGCTTGTTTTGGCATGCATACTCACGGCCTTGGTAGGGTGCAGGTGCAGCTGCAGGTTCAGCAGCCAGTCGTGGCGGCTGTGCTGCAGCATGTACTGGTTCAGTTGCTGCACCCGTAGCATTACCTGCTCGTAGGGGCCTTCTACGCTGGTGCCAAAGGGCCCCACCTCGGTGTGCAGGCCCGATTGGCGCAGCAGGCCAATGGCCTCGTCTATCAGCGGCATGGCGTTAGCGGGCTCATCCATGGGCACCAGCTGTATGCTGGCGTTCACATATTGCTGGTCTATTTTCATGGCTGGTATTTGCCGGTGCGGTAGGCTATCTGTATCGATATGAACCGCTCTTTGCGCAGCTGTTGCTCCGCCTGGCGGCTTCGTGCAATGTAATGCATCCCCAGCGTCCACCGGTTTTGCGCCAGCTTAAAGCCTATTTGCTGACTGAACACCCAGGGCCGCAGCTCGGCTGTTTTGGGCCCCTTGTC
>CANHEC010000031.1 GCA_947459455.1 Chitinophagaceae bacterium | reverse complement strand
TTAGCCGTTTGGGCTTCGATGGGGTAGCCCGCAGCCAGCTGCATGGCGGGTGCCAGCACTTCTTCCAGGCTTTTGGTGCCATAGTTGGCCAGCAGGTGGCACAGGGCGCCTGGGGTACCGGGCGTCACCGCAGCCAGCGGGCCGTACTCAGGCGGAAAAGCGTAGCCTTTGCTTTTGAAAAAAGCAGGCGTGGCACCGGTGGGCGCTACGCCCAGACCATTGAGAGCGATGACCTTTTTGGTATTCGGATTATACAGCAGTACCTGTGTTTCGCCACCCCAGTGCAGTACATCCCACATGGTGCAGGTAGCAGCCAGCATGGCGCAAGCGGCGTCTACCGCATTGCCGCCTTGCTGAAATAGCATGCTGCCGGCGGTAGCAGCCAATGGCTTGCCGGTGATGGCCATCCAGTTTTTGCCATGCAATACAGGCTTTTGGGTAGGTTGGGCTGTGCTGCCGGCACTTAGCAGGGCCAGCAGGGCAATAGCAGGTATCCGAAGTTTCATAAGTAGTCGACAGCTTTGGTACGTAAAAATGAAAGATACGGGCTATATGACGACAGCCAGCGGCACTGCCATTGGGCGCTGCCGGCAAGATGAAAAAGGCGAGCACCTACTCAATTGTAAGGCTGTCAAACTGCCGCCACCATTGGGCCGCCCTTGCTTGCAGTACCGCTGGTGCAGCCAGCATGGCTGCATCGGCTTTGTATTCGCCTCCCATCTTTAGGGTGTTACCTACTTGCAGCTTCACCGTGCCCCGCAGTGCATGTTTTTGCCGGCTTTCATACATCAGCAGTTTCTGATCGGCGGGGCTCACATCGCCGTGGCAGGCCGTGCGGTACATCAGCCATATTTCTGGCTCACCATCCTTATCCAGATCGGTGAGTTGGGTGAAGGCGAGTGTTTTCACATCTGTTGATAGTTGCACCCATTTGCACACCACATCCACCGGGCAGTCCTTTATATAATCCTGCATTTTCCAAACGATGGCTACGCTATCGCCGGACACGAAGGCGTGTTGGGCATACAGGTATTGGCTTCGGGCACCGTCGGCATCTTCGATGAGGTTGGTAGTGCAGATAGACAGGTAGTGCGTACCATGGGGCTGCTGCCAACGGAGCAGGGTGAGGGGCTGCCCCTGGAAAGGAATAGCGGCAGGCCAGTTATTGGCAGCTACCGGCTGCATAGTGGGCTGTGCCGGGGCAGCCGGCTGGAAGACGAGGTGGGAGAGAAATAGTAGTAGCACGAGGCGCATGCCTCAAAGCTATGGGCGGAAAGCTGATAGTAGTAGCACTGCTGACGGGCTGCGGGGGCCAAAAGGCCTGGCCACGGCCAGCAGGGCCGGGGCCGAAGCGGAGCGAAGCCTGACGGCACCCGAACAGCAGCCGGGATGTGCACAGGAGCGGAGAGCCCCCAGCTGTTTTCTGTACGACCACGATGTAAGGCTGCGGTACCTGCTTACAAACGCCTGAACTCGACCCGCCGATTGGTGGCACGGCCTTCGGGAGTATCGTTGGTAGCCATGGGCTTGGTTTGGCCATAGCCCTTGGCTTGCAGGCGGCTGCCATCGATGCCCATATCGATCATTTTTTCGCGTACAGCCCTGGCACGGGCTTCGCTCAGGGCCTGGTTGGCTTCGGCGCTGCTACCGGCTTCGGTGCTGGTGTGCCCGGCTATCTCAAACTTTACGGCGGGGTCTTCTTTCATCAGCTTAACCAGGGCGTTTAGCTCGCCCATGCTTTCGGGCTTGAGGGTGGGGCTGGCTCGCTCAAACAAGATGCCCCGGGCGATGTACAGCTTTTCGGTAGTGACCTGCTTCACGGGATTTTTGCCGCCGGCCATGATGCGAAAGTTTTTGATAAGGACGGGGGCATCATAATCATTGTCGATAGCAAACTGGAGCGAAGATGGAACACCGAACTCGACCTGCGCATTCATGATGCGGTATTGGTTGATGTACACTTTTACACTGCGTTCGTTTACGCTGATGGCCACGTGCTTCCATCCTTTGAGCACCGCATCGGCGGCGGGTTCTCGCATATCGATGGGCCACTCGCCTTTGGCTTTGCCAAAAGTGACGCTGCCGCTGGCCCAAATGGTTACGGCGCTTTTGAAGTCGCCAGCATCGGCATTTTTATCCAGCGATTCGTTTACAAAATTCAAGCTGATGGAGCGGCCGTAATTCCACACATACTTCACGTGTTTTATGTCGAACTCAATGGTAAAGCGCTTGGGCAAATAATTGGCGTTGGGCTTCATGCGGGGGCGCAGGGTGGTTTGGCTGCGGCCAGCTATCAGCTTTTCGCCATCAATGCTTACTATTTCGGCCCGGCCACGGTCCAGCAGCCATTTGCTGGGTATTTCGTTTTCTTCTTCTTCGGTCAGCTCATCGCTAAAGAGCACACTATCGCCCGGCACAAAATCGTAGGCGGCATAAAGTGTCAGGTTTTCGGTGGCGTCGGCATGGCCACTGCCGGCCTTGCCAGTGGTGGTTTTGCTGCTGTCGGCTTTGGTGCCGGCGGGCTCGTTGCCCATGATCTTATCAGCAGTTTTGTCTACTTCTTTTTTCACTTTATCGCCCAGCTTTTTTAGTAGCTGTGCGGGCAAGGCCTGGGCAAAAAGAAAAGCGGCTATGATCAGCAATGCTTTTTTCATGACGGGGGGGTGAAATTGAAGGGTGAAAAAGAAGGCCTGTAGGCTGCTACAAATAAGTGACAAATACTGCTGCCATTACATCCCCCAAAACAGGGAAATGGCTGAGATAAAAAAAGGCTGCACCCGGGGGCGCAGCCTTTGTAATAAAGTGGGGAGCCGTCAGCGCTAGCTGAACGCATTGAGCCCGGTAATATCGAGGCCGGTGATGAGCAGGTGCACATCGTGGGTGCCTTCGTAAGTGATCACACTTTCGAGGTTCATGATATGGCGCATGATGGGATACTCGCCGGTAATACCCATGCCACCAAGCATCTGGCGGGCATCGCTGGCGATGTTTTTGGCGATTTCGCAGCTGTTGCGCTTGGCCATGCTTATTTGGGCGGGGGTGGCCCGGTTTTCATTCATCAGTACACCCAGGCGCCACACCAGCAGCTGCGCCTTGGTGATTTCGGTGATCATTTCGGCCAGCTTTTTTTGCTGCAGTTGGAAGCCGCCAATGGGGCGGTCGAACTGGATACGCTCTTTGCTGTAGCGCAGGGCAGTATCGTAGCAGTCCATAGCGGCGCCAATGGTACCCCAGGCAATGCCGTAGCGGGCTTTGTTGAGGCAGCTCAATGGTCCTTTCATGCCTTTTACATTGGGCAGTATATTTTCCTTGGGCACTTTCACATTGTCAAACACCAGTTCGCCGGTAGCGCTGGCCCGCAGGCTCCACTTACCGTGGGTGGTAGGGGTGCTAAAGCCTTCCATGCCCCGCTCTACAATCACACCGCGTACCACGCCTGCTTCATCTTTGGCCCATACCACGGCCACCTGTGCGTAGGGCGCATTGCTGATCCACATTTTGGCACCGTTCAAAATCACGTGGTCGCCGGCGTCTTTGATATTCGTAAGCATGCCGGCGGGATTGCTGCCGTGGTTGGGCTCGGTAAGGCCGAAGCAACCCAGCCACTCGCCGCTGGCCAGTTCGGGCAGGTATTTCATGCGCTGCTCCTCGCTGCCAAATGCATGAATAGGGTACATCACCAGTGAGCCTTGTACGCTGGCCGTGCTGCGAACACCGCTATCGCCCCGCTCCAGCTCCTGCATCATCAGTCCGTAGCTGATATAATCGAGCCCGCCGCCGCCATATTGCTCAGGCACAGTAGGTCCAAAGCAGCCCAGCTCGCCCAGCTGCTGTACGATGTGCTGCGGAAACTCAGCTTTTTGGGCATAGTCTTCAATGATGGGGCTGATTTCTTTTTTGACATAGGCCCGCACGGTGTCGCGAACCATTTTGTGCTCATCGGTCAGCAGTTCGTCCAGCAGGTAGTAGTCCGGACTCTGAAACAGGTCTTGCTGTGGCATGTGATTAGAATCGTTGATTAAAGTGGGCGTAAAGGTAGGCGATTGGCAGGGCTGTGTGGCTACCTCGTTCAAGCAAAAGCGGGCTTATTCCCGGCCAATCTCTTTTTCCAATGGGTCTACGCCCAGCAGGTAAATATCTACGCCCGGGGGTAGCAGCCCTCTTTCTTTTTTGTAGCACTGCTGTATGTAGTAGCCCAACTCCAGATCGTTTACAATGGCCACAAAATCGTACGGTGGCCGGTATTTGTACATGAACCGCTTGATAGATTGGTCGCTGATGAGGCCGGTTACTTTTTTTACAAACACTTTATTGAAGCGGTAGTCCACGTATTTGTCTTGTTCTTCCTTTACCAGTCGGGCCTGCAGGCTGGCCAGCTGGCGGTTTCGCCTGAAGCGGAACAGGTTGATGATATCATTCGGATCCATGCCCACGCCGCCATTGGCCACGTTTACATTGCGCAGTGGGTTGGGGCGCTGCCAGTTGAAGTACTTGGCGTACTCCTGCCGGTTTTGGATGGAATCGACCTTGTAGCTGCGGCCGTAAATGGTAACGGGGGGCAGCGGATTTGGGCTGGATACCCCCAGCGCCATGTTGAACGATTGAGGGTCGGACATGCTGGCTACCGGATGCTTGGCGGTGGCCCTGTTTTGGTAAGAAAAAAAGACCGAATCGGTGCTGGGCACCACCAGGCGGTAATGGCCCTGCACATCGGTAGTGGTACCGCGGCCGCTGGTACTCATTACCGATACGCCTTCGAGCGGATGACGCTGCGAGTTGTCGTACACAGTTCCCCGCACCTCTACCCACTGCTGGGCATGAAGACCCAGGCAAGCCAGGCAAAGCAGCAGGGTGGTAAACAAGGGGCGTAAGTAGCGCATGCCGCCCGAAGTTAATTGGCGGCACTGTTGCAGCCGCAGCGGCGTTAATTTTAACGAAATGTCAGCCCGCGGACTGCGGGGTATAACGCCGGGTTATAGAACCCTAATCATTGACTAAAAGCATGACATTCAAATAGATTCGCTTGCTTTACCCGGTATTTTCGCGACCCGAAAACCTTTTTTCTGTCGAAAGGTTTTATTCGCGGGAAGCCTGTACTTTTCAACAAACAACTACTTGATAAACCAACCGCATGGCCGCCGATAATCAGCAGCAAGTTCTACAGCGCTCCATCCTTCGCATTTTTCGCATCATCAGGCTCGAACGTCGGGAGATCAGCGCCATTTACCTGTACGCCGTTCTCTTTGGTTTACTTCAGCTGAGTGTGCCACTGGGTATACAGTCCATTATCAACTTTGTATTGGCGGGTAGCTTCAGCACATCCATGGTGGTGCTGATTGGCGGCGTGACGCTGGGCGTATTGTTTACCGGTATGCTGCAGGTAGCTCAAATGAAGTTGAATGAAAAGATTCAGCAGAACCTGTTTGCACAATACGCCTTCGAGTTTGCCTACCGCATTCCGCGGGTGGATATGCGAAGCGTGGACGGCTACTTTATGCCCGAGCTGGTGAACCGTTTTTTCGATGTCATTTCGCTGCAAAAAGGGCTGAGCAAGCTGTTGCTCGATATTCCGGTGGCCACCATTCAGATCATCTTCGGTTTGATACTGCTGTCGCTGTATAACCCGGTCTTCATTGTGTTTGGTTTGTTGCTGCTGTTTATACTGTACCTCATTTTGCGCTACACCAGCCAGCGTGGCCTGGTTACCAGCCTGGAGGAGAGCGACTACAAATACCAGGTGGCGGGCTGGCTGCAGGAAACGGCCCGGGTGATGAAGAGCCTGAAGTATGCACGCAACACCGGCCTGCACATTACCAAAACCGATCATTCGGTAGCCGGCTATCTGAAAGCTCGTACGGCACACTTCAAAATTCTGCTTACCCAGTATTGGTCGCTCATTGTATTTAAAGTGGTCATTACACTGGGCATGCTGGTGGTAGGTGGCATTTTGCTTATCGATAATGAGCTGAACGTCGGTCAGTTTGTAGCAGCCGAAATTGTGATACTGACCGTACTGGCCAGCATCGAAAAGTTTATAGTAAGCCTGGACAAAGTGTATGATGTACTGACCTCGGTAGAAAAGCTGGGCAAGGTGATAGACAAGCCGATGGAGAAGGATGGCAAGCTGTCATTGGAAACAGCAACCGGGGTAAGTGTAGAAACTCGTCAGCTTTCTTTTGGCTTTAGCAAGCACCAGCCCGTGCTGCGTGGATTCAACATGCAGGCATCGCCCGGTAAAGTGGTGTGCATCACCGGCCCCGAAGGTTCTGGTAAAAGCACGTTGCTGCGATTGCTCACCGGTTCGTATTCCGAATTCGAAGGTCAGGTGCTCATCAATGGCATTCCAATTGGCAACTATGAACTTGATTCATTGCGCAATGCCACTGGTATCTACTTCAGCCAGCAAGAAATATTTGATGGCACTTTGTGGGAAAACATTTCGCTGGGCGACTGCGCCTACAAGCCACAAGAACTGATGAGGCTGGCCGACCGCATAGGCTTGGGCAATTTTGTTGCCGAACTGAAGGACGGCTTCGATACGCAGCTGGACCCGATGGGCCGCCGGCTGAGCAAAACCACTACCCAACGTATCCTGTTTTTGCGGGCCATTGCCGGTAAGCCACGCCTGCTGCTGCTGGAGGAGCCATGGGAGGGAATGGACCAGGCCTCGAAAGAGCAAATGATTTCGTTTTTGCGAAATGAAATGAAAGACTGCACCATTGTGGTGGCAGCCAATGATCCCGATTTTCTGCAAGTAGCCGATGTAGTGTACCGTATTGGCAACTAAACTATTGAAACTGTCGCACCCATGCATATAGAACACGTATCGGGCAGCATAGGCGAAAAGCTGCCGGTAGAAGTAAAATCGCTGGAGCTGGTGTATGAGCGGCATCGCAAGCGCTACACCAGCCGCTGGATGTATGCTATCCTGATTGTCGTACTCATTTTCCTGTTCCTGCCGTGGACGCAGAACATCCGTGCCACCGGGTTTGTGACCACCATCAACCAGGCCGACCGCCCACAGGAACTGAACAGCCAGATACCCGGTAAAATTTTGAAGTGGTATGTGAAAGAGGGTGACTTTGTAAAGGCCGGCGATACCATACTGCAACTGGGTGAAGTAAAGGACGACTATCTCGATCCGAATATCATTCCGCGGACGCAGCAGCAAATAGCACAAAACGCCGACAAGGCTCGCTTTTATGAAGGCAAGGCCAATACTTCACAACAGCAAATCTCCTTTCTGGTAGAGCAGCGAGACCTGAAACTGAGCTCATTGGAGAACAAGCGGGTGCAGATAGATCGTAAGATAGAAGCCAAGAAAGCGGAATTGGATGCCGCCAAAGTAGACGAACGCCAGGCCCGCGAACAGCTGGTTCGTGCCAAAGAAATGTTCGAGAAGGAAGCCATCAGCAAGTTTGAGTTTGAACGCCGCAACGCGACCCTGCAAAAGGCCGTGGCTGCGCTGACCGAAAAGCAGAATGATCTGGCCAACCTGAGTCAGGACCTCATCATCAACAAGCTGGAAATAAGCAATGCCACGCAGGAGTATGCCGAGAAAATAGCCAAGGCACAAGGCGATATTTTCAGCAGCAACAGCCAGGCGGCCGAGGCTCGTGAAAAGATCGCTTCGCTTGATATTAAAAAGCAGAACCTGGAGCAACGCTCGGGCTATTACTATTTGGTGGCGCCGCAGGCCGGGCAGGTAATACAAGCCAAAAAGGCGGGCATCAATGAGATCATCAAGGAAGGCGAAATGATTGTGGAGATTGTGCCACAACAGGTGACCTATGCTGCCGAATTGTTCATCAGCCCCATGGACCTGCCGCTGGTGAGCAAAGGCCAGAAAGTGCGTTTCATGTTCGATGGTTTTCCCGCCATTGTATTCAGCGGGTGGCCGCAAGCCTCTTATGGTACATTTGGTGGTAAAGTGATAGCCGTAGAAAGCAACCGCAGTGTAAATGGCAAGTTTCGGGTGCTGATAGGTGAGGACCCCGACGACCGTAAATGGCCTCCGGGCTTGAAGCTGGGAGCCGGCACGGTAGGTTTTGCCCTGCTGAAAGACGTGCCGGTATGGTACGAACTATGGCGAAATATCAACGGCTTCCCGCCTGAGTTTTACAAGCCGGCCGAAGGTAAAGATGCCGGCAAGGCTGATAAGAAGTAAAGCATCGTTCTGCCAGCTATTGGCAGGGCGCAATAACCGCGAAGACAAAGTACATGCTGAAGAAAGGAATAGGATGCTGCTTACTGGTGTTGGCCATGCTGCTGAGCAATACTCGCTTGCAGGCGCAAGCGGGTACCGACACGCTGCTGAAGCTAATGCCTGATGAATACCTGGCCCTGGTGCGCAACTTTCATCCGGTAATGAAGCAAGCCGGCTACCTGGTATCGGGCGCCGAAGCCTACTTGCTGGCCAATCGCGGTATGTTCGATCCGTCGGTGTATTTCAGCACCGATCAGAAAACCTTCGGTGGAACCTCTTATTTCAACTACACGAATACCGAACTGAAAATACCCACCTGGTTTGGGGTGGAGCTGATGGCGGGCATCGAGAGCAACAATGGCTTGCGTATGAACCGCTCCATTACCGAAGGGCAAAGCAGCTATGCGGGCTTTAAGGTGCCACTGGCTAAAAACCTGCTGATGGACAAACGCCGGGCAGCATTGCAGCAAGCTAAGCTGCTGGTAAGCCAAAGCAAGGCCGAACGCCTGCTGGCCGTCAACGATTTGATGTTTGACGCCATTGGCGCCTACTGGAACTGGGTGCGGGAGTACCAGGTGTACAAGGTGCTCACCGATGCGGTTCGCATTAACCAGATTCGCTACGAGGGGATCCGCATTACTGTGGAGCAGGGCGACCGTGCCGGTGTGGATAGCACCGAAGCACTCACGCAGTTGCTCACTTTTCAGGCGCAGCAAAATGAAGCGCTGATGCGCTTTATAACCGCTGGCTACGAACTCAGCAATTTTTTGTGGACGGACGATGAAAAGCCAGTGCTGATACCTGGCTACCTGGTGCCCGGCGTCAATACCGATAGCATCAATCCGTTCAGCATTGCGTATCAGCCACTGAACGATTTGTTGCAATTGGCTTCTGCTACACACCCCAAGCTGCAGAGCTTCGATTTCAAACTGGATGCATTGGAAGTAGAGCGCCGGCTGAAGTTTCAGAGTCTGCTGCCAACCGTCGATTTGAAATACAACGCCCTCTCGAAGGGCTACGAATGGTGGAAGGGCGCAGGTGCCGTTACGTTCGACAACAACTTCAAATTTGGGCTGGATGTAGGCATCCCGCTGTTTTTGCGGCAGGGCCGTGGCGATTACAAAGCGGCCAAAATCAAAATTCAGAGTACCACCCTTGACCGCGATATGACCCGCCTGAACATTGAGAACAAAGTGCGGCAGTACTTCAACGAGCAGATAAACCTGCTACAGCAGCTGCGGCTGCAGGAGCGGGCACTGGATGCGTACCGCAAGGTGCTGGAGGTGGAGTTGATGAAGTTTGAACTGGGAGAGAGCACGCTGTTTTTGCTGAACAGCCGTGAAAACAAAGTGCTGGAATCGCAGCAGAAAGTAGCCGAAACCCGGGCCAAGGTATTCAAGAGCCTTTACGGTGTGCAGTGGGCTGCGGGTATTTTGCGTTAGCAGTCGCTATCGTCGGCAGGTAGCTTCATAGCGGCCGATACAATCCCTGCCAGTGTTTCCAACTCTTTCTTTTTGTAAGCATACTGCTCATTATCGAAGCAGAGAGAAAACTGCTCGAGCAGCAGCTTAATGATTTGCCGATTGCTTTGCGGCTTGTAGTAATGCTCAGCCGCCGGTACGTTGATGCGCTTCAGGTACAGGTCAATATCTTTTTGCTGAAAAGCCACGCCGCTGTTGGGGTCGATGTAGTATTTGATATGCTCGGCCATGGCGGTTCGCTGCGCATCATTATCAAACAACACCTGATGCGAAAACCAACCCAACACAAACTGGCGGGGCACCTGTATGGCCCGCACCGGCAGGTCCAGCTGCTCGGCCAGCACCAGGTACAAAATGCCGTTGGTGATGGCATTGCCCTTTTTGCTTTCTACCACTTTGTGTATCAGGTAGTCGTTCGGCTGGTTGTAGGCCAGCTCGCCACCCCGCATTTTATAGTAGGTAAAAAGAATGTTTTCTACGATCCTGATTTGCTCCAGCGGCGTGAGGTAGCTGTTCATCTCCAGCCAGATGTTGCGGCGGATCCGTTCGATTTCCTGAAACGTTTGGATGGTTTGAATGTCGGGGTATTGATACTTAGCCACTAGAAAGGCGCCATACAATAAATCGCTTTCGCCGCGGGCCCAGTTGGTAAACTCTTGCTCC
>CANHEC010000030.1 GCA_947459455.1 Chitinophagaceae bacterium | reverse complement strand
TTTTTTTTTGAAAAAAAAAACAAAAAAAAAACACAAACACTCACCCCGGGGGGGGGGGGGGGGTTTAAATAAATGTTAAAAAGGCATAAAATTGATAAGCCAATTCACCTACCAGAAAATGACTGAATTATTGTTGGTGGATTTTTTCAGCATCATTCCCCGCCAAATTGTCCGAATATTTTCCCCGCACACTATTTGAAAGGGCATTGCAGCTATATTGCAGCAAGCACCAATTACAGGAGAAAGCTTTATGAATCTTGGAAAAGAGTTTGAAAAATACGCCGTGAAACACCGCGGCATCAGCAGCAATACGCTGGATGGCTATCTCAAGCACAACGTCACGAATCTGACACCCAACATCATTGAGGAGCGGCCCATGAACATTGCTGTGATGGACGTGTACAGCCGATTGATGATGGACCGCATCATCTTCCTGGGGTATCCCATTATGGATGAAGTGGCCAATATCGTCACCGCACAGTTGTTGTTTTTGGAGAGTACCGATCACAGCCGCGACATTCAGATGTACATCAACAGCCCCGGTGGCAGTGTGTACGCAGGCCTCGGCATGTACGATACCATGCAGTTCATCAGCCCCGATATTGCTACCATTTGCACCGGCATGGCCGCCAGCATGGGGGCCGTACTCATGGCTGCAGGCGCCCCTGGCAAGCGCACCGCCCTCAAGCACAGCCGCATCATGATCCACCAGCCCAGTGGCGGCGCCATGGGCCAGGCTACCGATATCGAGATTACGGTAAACGAGGTGAAAAAGCTGAAAAAGGAGCTCTACGAGATATTGGCACACCACACAGGGCAAACCCCCGAGCAGGTAGCCGCTGATAGCGACCGCGACAAGTGGATGACCGCCCACGAAGCCAAAGCCTACGGACTGGTAGACGAAGTACTGCTGACCAATCCAAGAAAGGAGAAGAAGTAGATTGACCGTGAATTGGGTTAATTGGGTGGAGTGAGTTAATGAAGGATTCAAAAACTTGCCATGCAAACACTGTTCGACCTGGTTGTTTATCAAAAAGCAGTGGAGCTACGCAGGAACATCCAAAAAATCGCCACCGATTTTCCCAAACAAGAAGAATATTCTCTGAAAGCTCAAATTAAGCGAAGTGCCAGATCAGTGCCGGCAAACATTGCTGAAGGGTATGGCCGATTTCATTATCAGGAAAATATTCAGTTTTTGCGCATGGCCCGGGGTTCTATTTTTGAAACAGTTGATCACCTGGGCACTGCAAGCGAAGAAGGATATATTAGTAATGAAACAAAGCAAACGCTGACAGAAGATTGTCTTCAGCTTGTAAAAGTGATTAATGGATACATCTCATATCTCAAAAAACGAAAATCAGAAATGGACGAATCACCATGAACATGGTTTCGCAAACCAATCAACCACTTCTGCCAATTAACTCAATTAACAGAAAATGAATCAACATAATTTTCGCAATAAGCCTTTCCGCTTCGACGACGAAGAGCCGGAAGCACCAGAAATGCCCGCCATCGAAATGCCCATGGAGAAGATGATGAGCGGCTGGCAGTTCGATAAAAAGTTCATCGAACAGCGCAAGATCTTCTTATGGGGCGTGGTAGACGACAAAAGTGCCAAAGACATTACCAGTCGCCTGCTCTACCTCGATGCCATCGATCCCGGCAAGGAGATCACATTTTACATCAACAGTCCCGGCGGATTGGTAACAGCCGGCATGGTGATATACGATACCATGCAAATGATCAGCAGCCCGGTAAGCACCGTGTGCATGGGTATGGCCGCCAGCATGGGCAGCATCTTGCTCAGCGGGGGCACCAAGGGGCGTCGCTTCATTTTTCCGCATGGCGAGGTCATGATTCACCAGCCCAGCGGCGGTGGCCGTGGCACCAGCGCCGATCTGGAAATAATGGCTGAGCAAATCAGAAAGACCAAAGAAATGGGCGCTCAGCTGCTGGCCGACAACTGTGGTCAAACTTTTGAAAAGGTGATGAAGGACTTTGACCGCGACTACTGGATGGATGCTACCGAAAGTGTGGCCTACGGTATTGTAGATGGTGTAATGGAGAAACTGTAACGTAGCCACATAGCACAGCAAGGATATACAAGGGGCCATCTTACACCAAGATGGCCCCTTGTTACTGATCGAAGGTTTCCATGATGGGCTACCATTCATATTTTGGGCCCCGCTTAAAGAGCCTGCTATTACTTTTACCGCTGAGGATGGAGAATCCTTTACAACAGTCTGAGTGCTATTTCCACAACTTACTTAAGATAAAATCGGAATTTAAATTCCGAATATGTTTATAAAATGTGTATAAATAGACTTTTGGATGTGCTTTTACAGCTAAAACAGAAATAAATTTCCGATTTCAATACTTTCAATGGATTTTTATCTATATTCGCTAATACTTTTAGCGGAAAGGAGGTATAATTCCGATGCCAGTAAATATTGAAATTGAAGAACTAAAAAATTTGGGTGAAAAAATAAGATTACGCCGACAGATGCTGGGTTACCGGCAAGCTGAACTGGCAGAATTGTGTGGCATTACAGACCGCACCCTCCGCGAAATTGAATCGGGTTCAGGAAAGGCTAAAATGGAAACTTGGTATCGACTGGCGCAATTGTTGGGTATGGATATTGTGTTGCAGCAAAAGCCAATGAGCTATCCACTCCGGGTACCCCCACCGATTGTATAAGCCCTTTACTTGTTGAGCAATTTTTATAGCAGAAACTTTTACTATCACCCACACACCCTAATGAATATTTCACTCTATGAAAAGAGGAAAGGTATACTACAATCATGTTTTTGCCGGCACGCTGAGCCTGCAAGATGATGGTAGTTATGTGTTTGAGTATGATGCCGATTATCAGTTCAATAGCAGGTACCCGGCCATCAGTGTTCATTTTCCTAAAACAACAAGCCGGTTTCAGTCTCCCATTCTCTTTCCCTTTTTTTTCAATATGCTGAGTGAGGGCGCCAACAAAAGGCTGCAACTGCAAGCCAATAAAATAAATGATCGTGATTATTTCGACCTACTTATTCATACCGCTTCAAATGAAACCATTGGCGCCGTAACTGTAGGTCCTGTGTCCCCCTCAATCTAATGAATCAACATGTTTCCGATTAATATATGCCCTGCTACACTGCAGCCTGGCTACGCTACCTACTCGCCTAAAGCGTTGCGTTATTTATTTAACGGGCGTAAAGTAAGTCATGTGCTGCCCATGGCGTCACCCAACAATGAGGGGATGTCGTCTAAACCATTTTTTGACAACCGCAGTCGCATTTCCATTTCTGGCGTTCAGGTAAAATACTCCCTGAAACTGGATAAGAACAAGCTTGTATTAACCGATAGTGGTGGTGAGTTTATACTGAAGCCCATACCAGACAACCTGATGAATGTAAGTCAGGTGCCTGCCAACGAGCATTTGACCATGCAGATAGCCGAGCAGGTGTATGGTATGCGTACGGCAAAAAATGCCCTGATATTTTTTGAAGATGGCACCCCGGCATACCTCACCAGGCGGTTTGATGTAAAGCCAGACGGTACCAGATGCCTGAAAGAAGATTTTGCTTCGTTGGCCTTACTGACCGAAGAAAATGCCGGCACCGATTTTAAGTACAACTACAGCTACTTGCAAATGGCACAGCTGATCGACCATTTTTTTCCGGCATCCATACCTGCAAAAGAACGTTTCTTTCAGTTGGTGGTTTTCAACTACCTGTTTAGCAATGGTGATGCCCACCTCAAAAACTTTGGTAGAATAGACTGTGAAGGCACGGGCTTTGGATTGCTGGCCCCGGCATACGATCTGGTTTGTACCAGACTGCATATTGAAGATGGTGATTTTGCACTGCATGATCGGCTGTATGAAAAGGATTACGAACATCCCAGCTATGCCCATTATGGCTATCATGCCTACGATGATTTTTATGATTTTGGCCTGAAAATGGCTTTACTACCAGTAAGAGTACGGAGAATGCTGGATGGTTTTTTTCAAAAAACGGAAGCAGTAGAAGCCTTGGTGGCCAATAGTTTTTTAAGCCCGTCTATGCAGCAGCAATACCTGCATTGGTACCACGATAAGCTTCGCCGCCTGCAAACCAGCTTGCGTGGTTTACGATGAAATAACCTTTAGTAACCACGTCGAGCAGTGATGCATGATGGCGGCAGCAGCAGGCTACATCGAAGTCTGCTGTTTGTTTTATTTAAATCGTTCAACTATTCGCAGTATCAGTAGTTGCTACCCCTTGTGCCGAAGCACAAACTCCGGAATGTCCTTCCCCCGTAGCTCTTCCAATTCCGCCAGTACTGCCGGGTCATCCTCCTTCATAATCTCCCGCATTTTCTTTTTCCATCCGCAAATGGTGCAGGTGCCAAAGTAGGCATACGCTCCCTTGGCATTCACCAGCACATAGTAAGGCGAGGTGGACTCTACGGTGCCCATATTGGCCGACATCATGCGGTAGTACAGCGTGTATCTGGTACCTGTGGTGTAGCGCTGAAAAAATCCGCTTTCTACGGCCGGCTTTACGCTGAAATACAGGAAATCCATTCTTCTTTCCAGCAGTGGCTTGATGCCGTAACCCAGCACTTCGCCGTCCTTTGCCTTGTATTTTACGGCCACCCCGGTTGAGTCTATCAGCGTTACATATTCCGAATTGGTGGCTCTTTTAAAGCCGCCCAAATTAATGGTGCCCCACAGCGTATCTCCATTGGGCTTAATGATGTAGCCTGGCACCAGGTCATTGGGCGAAGCTGAAGCGGCTGTGGCCATCAGGAGTGTCAATGAGCAGCAGAGTAAACGGATGTTGATCATCAAGGCAGCTTTTTGTGTTCGTCGACAAAGTACGCCTCAGCCATGTGCTTTTGGCTCTTTGCCAAACAAAGGATGGCCACTGTGTCGCAGGGCTTAAACCAATACCTGGCTGGCAGCCAAACCGCTGAAAACCAGCTATCCACGCCACTTCCGGCGGGCTTCAACGGCCGTTCCGGTCAGGATGGTTCCACACTTCGCTTTGCTTTACCAATTATTCATTATACTTTTACCGCCCCGCAATAGCCCTGTTTTGGCAGGGCTATTCGTATACATGAGCTTAGTGGTATGGCAAAATCAATCTTGCATTGTTCGTTTTGTGGTAAAAGCCGCGATGAGGTGAAAATCCTGATTGCCGGACAAGACAACGTGCACATCTGTGACCAATGTGTAGAAAGTGCCCGCGAAATAGTGGAGCAGGAGGTGGCGGTACAAAGCCACCGGTTTACAGCGCCCGGCGCTTTCAAACTCAATATTCGCAAGCCCCGCGAAATCAAACAGTTCCTCGATCAGTATGTCATTGGCCAGGATGAGGCGAAGAAGATACTGAGCGTGGCGGTGTACAATCATTATAAGCGCCTTACCCAAAAGGTAAACCCCGACGAAGTAGAAATTGAAAAGAGCAACATCATACTGGTGGGCGAAACCGGTACCGGCAAAACCCTGCTGGCAAAAACCATTGCCCGATTGCTCAATGTGCCGTTTGCCATTGTAGATGCCACGGTGTTTACGGAAGCAGGCTATGTAGGCGAAGACGTAGAAAGCATGCTGACCCGCTTGCTGCAAAACTGCGACTACGATGTGCAGGCAGCTGAGCGTGGCATTGTGTACATCGACGAAATAGACAAAATAGCCCGCAAGGGCGACAACCCCAGCATCACCCGCGACGTAAGCGGCGAGGGCGTACAGCAGGGCCTGCTGAAAATGCTGGAGGGTACCGAGGTGCTGGTGCCACCGCAGGGTGGCCGCAAGCACCCCGAGCAAAAAATGATCAAGGTGAATACCCAAAACATCTTGTTCGTTGCAGGCGGCGCTTTCGATGGTGTCGACAAGATCATTGCCCGCCGGGTGAATACCAATGCCATCGGCTTTAATGTAGACAAGGAGCTGATGGAATACCAGAAGAAAAACCTGCTGCAGTTTGTGAACGCTACCGACCTCAAGTCGTTTGGCCTCATCCCCGAGCTGCTGGGTCGCCTGCCGGTCGTTACCCACCTCGATCCGCTGGATGCCAGCACCCTGCGCAGCATTCTTACCGAGCCTAAAAACTCGCTGATTCGCCAGTACAGCAAATTGTTTGAACTGGAAGGAATTCAGCTAAGCTTTGAACCGGCCGTATTTGATTACATCGTGCAAAAGGCCCTCGACTTTAAGCTGGGTGCCCGTGGCCTGCGCAGCATTTGCGAACACATACTGACCGATGCCATGTACGACATGCCCAGCATGAAGGAAAAAACGTTTGAAGTGACACTGGAGTATGCCCGCCAGCAGTTTGAAAACAGTAAGATGAGCAAGCTGCGGGTAGCCTGATCTACGTGCCAGCATCAAGAAATAATAAAGCCTCGCAATTTGCGGGGCTTTTTCTTGTGCCGAGTGGCAGCCATGCTGTTTCTTTACACTCCTGTTTTTTCTGTTTCACCAAACACCGTAAAACCGTACAGCGATGACCGAACTGATGAATAAGCTGACCAGCGAAGCGGGCCTCAGTGCCGACCAGGCCGCTAAAACCATTGCCGTAATCAAGCAGTTTGTGACTGAAAAGTTTCCGATGCTGGCCGGCGCCGTAGACAATGTGCTGGGTGGTGGCCAGGCTGCAGCCCCCGCAGCGCCTGCAGCCGGAGCAGATTCGTGGCTCGATAAAATTTCGGACGTAGTACCGGGCGAACTGGGCGAGAAAATAGAAGACTTTGCCAGGCAGGCTGCCGACAAGGCCGAAGACCTGCTGGAAAAAGGTAAAGACAAATTCAACGAACTGGAAGGCAAGCTTTGAATAGCTGCCTCATCGGCCCGTTTTTTATAGTTATGGAAAGGCTGAGTTCGCTGCGGCGGCTCAGCCTTTCAGCTTTTCTGCATACAGCTGCTCATCGTAGCCTACGGCTATTACCTGCTCGTCTTTTAGCAGCACCGGCCGCTTGATTACCGATGTTTTTTCCATCATCAGTGCCACCGCTCCTTTTTTGGTATCGGCCTGTGCCTGCTCTTCGGCCGATAGGGCCCGCCAGGTGGTGCCTTTCTTATTTACCAGTTTGGCTGCGCTGGTTTGCTTCAGCCAGTTTTCCAGTTGGGCTTTGGTCACGCCCTCCTTCTTAAAATCGTGAAACTGGTGCGGCACCTGCTGTACTTTCAGCCATTGCAGGGCCTTCTTTACTGAGTCGCAGTTGGGAATGCCGTATACGTGTATCATCTGTCGTTCCTTCTGGTGATGGGGCCAGGCGAGTCGATTTATTCGCTGACCGATGCGATATAATTCAGGATTTGGCCGATTTGTTCATCGGTCAGATCGGGGTGGGGGGTCATGGCTGTTTGGTTGTACTGCAGCCACAGGTTTTTAGCGTAGCTATCTACCTGAATGACCGAGTCGCTGTTGCGAATAAAAGCGTACAGCTTTTGCCGATCGGGCCAGCGCTGCTGCACGCCCTTCAGGGCGGGGCCAGTCAGCTCTTTGTTTACCATATGGCAGCTGGCGCATTTGCTGAAAAACAGCTTTTTGCCGGCCTCGTGGGCCGTATTGGTGCTGGCAATGGCCCGCTTGGTTTCGGCAGGGGCCGGCTCGCTTTCGGCACAGCCCAGCAGTGCCAATACCGGCAGCCAGCGCATCCACTTTTTCATGGGCGCAAAGGTAGCCGACAGCAGTGGCTGAGGTCTTTTTGTACTTCGTTAAATCGAGGGCAGTTTCCAGCCATTTTGGTACCTCGGTGTCAGCAGCTCGTTGGCTGCTTTTTGGGCAAAGCGCTGGCGGCTGGCCTCCCACTGCAGCTGCTGGCCGCTGCGGTAGGCTACATTGCCCATGTGGCTTACCTGTGCTACCAGTGCACCGGCTTCTATGGGGCAGCTCAGCTGGCTGCCGTCGCGGCTTTGCAGGGCTTTTACAAAATTGGACGTATGAAGATCAAGTCCATTATCGGTGCTGGGCCGCCAGCTGATCGCTTCCATTTTGGGCCGCTGGCCATCTAGTTCGGGTTTTACTTCCCAACCCTTCCGGTTGAGTAAAAGGGTACCCTCGCTGCCCACAAACGCAATGCCATGGTCTAGCCCATACAAGCCATAACGCCGCCCCATGGTATGCTCCCAGCTCATCTGAAACTTGCCAAAGTCGAACAGCGCCACCTGGGTATCGGGGGTTTCGCGGGCATCGGTGGGGTAGGCCAGGTGGCCGCCAAAGCTGCTTACCTGCAGCGGCATAGAGGCTTGCATGCCTACCAGCACCATGTCTATCAGGTGTACGCCCCAGTCGGTCATCAGGCCGCCGGCATAGTCCCAGTACCAGCGAAAATTGTAATGAAACCGATTGGCATTAAAGGCCCGGCGTGGGGCCGGCCCCAACCATGCATCATAGTTTACACCGGCGGGCACGGCGCCATCGGCCACCGGGGCCAACAGGCCAGCGCCGTTGAACATCCAGGTTTTGGTTTGTGCAATGGTGCCCAGTTTGCCGCTTTGTACAAAGTCCATCGCCGCTTTGAAGTGCTGCTGGCTGCGCTGCCATTGGTTTACCTGTACCAATTTGTTGTAGCGTTTGGCGGCTGCTACCATCAGGGCCGATTCGCCAATGCTGTTAGCGGCCGGCTTTTCTACGTACACGTCTTTGCCGGCGGCGCAGGCATCGGCCATCATCAGGCAGTGCCAGTGGTCGGGCGTGGCAATGATCACCACATCCACATCGGCCTGCTCCAGCAGGCGGCGGTAGTCGGTATGGGTTTGGGGGCGCATGCCCAGTTTGTCCAGCTCGGCCAGGCGCTGGCGCAGCACAGTATCATCTACATCGCACAGGGCAGTGCAGGTGGCTTGCGGTATTTTCAGCATCGAGGTCAGGTTGGCCCAGCCCATGCCTTTGCAGCCTATCAGGGCTACGCCTATCTTATCGTTGGCAGCTATGCGCTGGCGGTAGCCGGCCAGCACTTCCAGTGGTGTACCTGCCAGCAGGGCCAGCCCGGTGCCTACCCGCAGGCCATTGGCCAAAAAGCGACGACGATTGCTCATGTTTATCTTTTTATATTGAACTAAAGTTAACCGGCGTCCGCCAACCGGCCGCCAAAGTTGTATACAGAAAAAACTATTGATCAGGGTACATGCCCCGGTACCCGTCTGCTACAACCAACCCAGTTATGAAAGCATTCAAATGGCTGTTTGGCCTCACCCTCATCAGCTGCCTTGGCGCCACGGCCCAATCGGCCGGCGGCTGGCAATCGCTTTTCAATGGCAAAGACCTGAGCGGCTGGAAGCAGCTGAATGGCAAGGCCCGCTACAAAGTAGAGAACGGCGCTATTGTGGGTGAAACGGTGTTTGGCGAGCCTAACTCCTTTTTGGCTACCGAAAAGGATTACGGCGATTTTGTGTTCGAATTTGAGTTCAGGCTGGACAGCTTTATGAACTCGGGCGTACAGTTCAGAAGCCTGAGCAAGCCTGACTACAAAGACGGGCGGGTGCATGGCTACCAGTTTGAAATAGACCCTTCGCCGCGGCGCTGGACCGGCGGCATCTACGATGAGGCCCGCCGCGACTGGCTGTATCCGCTGGATCTGAACCCGACCGCCAAGCTGCAGTACCAGCACGGCCAGTGGAACAAGTGCCGCATAGAATGCCTGGGTACCAGCATCCGCACATTTGTAAATGGCAAGGAGGCTGCCCACCTGATAGATGATGTAACAGCCGCCGGCTTTATAGCCCTGCAGGTGCACAGCATTGGCCAACGCGACCAGGAAGGCCGCCGCATCATGTGGCGCAACCTGCGCATTCGCACCGGCAGCTTTACCCCCACGCCGCTGGGCCAGGTGTTTGTGGTCAATACCATCCCCAACCTGCTGAGCCCTGCCGAGCAAAAAAATGGCGTACGCCTGCTGTGGGATGGCAAAACAAGCACCGGCTGGCGCGGGGCTTACAAAGCCGCTTTTCCTGAAAAGGGCTGGCGCATGACCGATGGGCTGCTGACCGTAGAGCCCGCCACCGGTGGTGAAAGCACCAATGGCGGTGACATCGTGACAACGGATACCTTTTCCGCGTTCATTTATCAATTCGATTTTAAACTGACGCCCGGCGCCAATAGCGGCATCAAATATTTTGTGACCGAACGGGAGGGCAACACCGGCTCGGCCATTGGGCTGGAGTACCAGCTGCTGGATGACGAACTGCACCCCGATGCCAAGTTGGGCGCCGTGGGCAATCGTACACTGGCTTCGCTGTACGATCTCATCCCCTCGCTGCGAGAGCCGAGGGCCCGCCGCAAAATAGGCGAGTGGAACCGCGGCATGATAGTGGTGCACCCCGACAACCGAGTAGAGCACTGGCTGAATGGCTGGAAAGTGCTGGAGTACCAGCGAGG